>CANPET010000006.1 GCA_947573465.1 uncultured Eubacterium sp. | reverse complement strand
AGCTGTTATATAATCTTCTGTTGGAATAAAATGATGATTGAAATCAACTCCATGTATTTCCCTTAATGACAATCCTGCAAGTTCTGTTATCGAAATCCTTCCTGCCAAAGACTCGCTGATACCTTTCATCAGTTCCAATTTTTGAGAACCTGATAAGATAAATAAACCTCTTTCATCCGTAGAATCTACTTTGGCCTTAATATCTTCTAAAATACTGTTTTCCTTTTGTACCTCGTCAATAAATAACGGGCACGGATTATTTAAGAAAAATAATTTTGGTTCTTCCTTTGCCTGTAACCTCATTAATCTATCATCAAAAGACACTTTATTATAATTAGGGAATTCATGCATAAGCAATGTAGATTTTCCTATCTGACGTGCACCAGTAAGAAGAAGACATTTACTGCCTTTTATTCTACTTTTTAGAACTGGTGCAATTGCTCTGTTTATATAATTCATTCTCCTCTCCTTTCGACAAATCCGAATTCTGACTCCATTTTAGTCTTAATTTATTTTATTGTCAACAGAAAAACGACAAATCCGAAATTTCATTCCGGATTTGTCGAAAGTGTTTTGTATAGTTTTATCTTCTTAACTATATTATACTATTTTATTTTCAAATATTACGTTTACCTCCAGCGATTCAAACACGCAAAAATCTCCTGTCTTCTTGGAACTGTAAGATTTCCAGGAACTCTTCCAGCACATATTTTTTCAAACCCACAAGTTTTCAAAAATTTTTCTATCTGGTCTACCGCTTCTGTCATAGACATATCCTTTGAAAGAAAATGAGTTCGTATATACCAGACCACATTTGCCAATCCTGCCAGCTGTCCTGTTTCCACCAATTGTTCCACATATCGTAGGTCGATTGTTTCTTTATTAATGGATATGCTGTCCTTACCCATCACCTTCATTTTCACTCGATCTCTGGTATCAATCCTGCGAAGCCATGTACGTGCTCTTGAAAAATCAGGCAAAGCGATTTTTGAAACTTGTTCATCAATTGTGGCAAATTCCTGTGCCACACTTTTTGCCATCTCTGTAATATCTTCCGGCTGATACTCTTTCATCTGAATAATATGGTCTGCCTGATAAAAATAACTTCCGGAACTTCCTGCCACAAGAATTGTGGAAATTTGTGCTGTCTCATAAAGCTGTCTGACACGAAGGGAAAATGGCGTAATCGGCTCCATGTCTCTGTGTACTACCTTTTGCATCAACTCATCACGAACCATAAAGTTGGTAGCACTGGTGTCCTCATCCACTAAAAACAAACTGCTTCCTGCCTCCATTGCTTCCACAACATTTGCTGCCTGGGAAGTACTTCCACTGGCATCTTCTGTAGAAAAACAGGTAGTATCCTTCCCATTAGGAAGATTGTTAATAAACATAGAAATGTCCACCTTTTGGATGCTCCGTCCATCTTCAGCCCGTAATTTTACCGCTGTATCATCTGTAATCACATACTCACGTCCATCTCCGGCAATATGGTTATACACTCCTACTTCTAATGCCTTAAGCAACGTGGATTTTCCGTGAAATCCCCCTCCTACAATCATGGTAATTCCCTGTGGAATTCCCATTCCTTTCAGTTCTCCTTTATTGGGAAGCTGCAATGTTACCTCCAAAGATTTTGGGGACTGAAATGCCACCGCCTGTTTCATCGGTCTGCTGCTGACACCTGATTCTCTTGGAAGTATCGCTCCATTTGCCACAAATGCCACAAGATTTCTCTTCTTTAATTCACAACGGATAAACTTCTGGTCTTCTGCCAGTTCAGCCACTTTTCTGAATTGTTTTTCCTTACTTCTATCATAATATAATGTACGGGAAACTACTTCCGGCACAAACTGAACGAGCATCTTTTCCAATTCTCTGCTTTGAATTCTTCTTCCATTTGCCGGAAATCCTACTTCGAAACGCACAAGTACTGTTCCTTTGTCACTTATTTCACAGCCGGTACGCTTCAAAACTTCTGGTCCAGGCATTATCGCTCCCATAAATCCTGACTTACCGGAGCCCTTTGCCTTAAAAGAATATTTTCGAAGTTCTCCTGCAAACAATCTAAGCAGCTGGTCCTCTAGTGCCACTTTCTTTTCTTCATTATCATACAAATCTCTTGGGAAGGCTGCTTTTACTGACGGAATTTCCACACTTACCATAGATGGCGATGCAAAGGGGTCTCCCTGCACATGCTCTATGTTAAGAATAAAACCTGTCATGTCATAACTTCCCTTTAACTGCTTATATAAAGGATAACTTTTATTGTCTATTTCTCTTAATGTTTTAATTAATTGCTGTTCCAGTTGTTTCATTTGATTACTTCTCCTGTAATCAGCCAAGGAGATGGCTGTGCTACAAACACACTATTCTTATCCGTCTTAGAAACAGTTATCTGCATCACTTCTGTCGCCTGGACTCCATGTCTATTCATAATTTCTTTTATGTCTGCAAGAATATTCAACTCTAAAGTATAAATAATGAACTTTATTTCCGGATTTATCTTTAACAGACTTTCTATATCTTTCTCGATATTTTCTCTTGTTGCAACAATAAACGCTACTCTAGGTACCGGAAGCCCTGCCAGTGTCTCATCCTTCAAATCAGATATAATCTCTACATTATGTACACCAAACTTGGAAACATTTTCTTCCATCGCTCTAAGGGATCCGCCATCCCGTTCAGCTGCAATAATTACACCTTCATAAGCAACCATAGAAGCCTCAATAACAATACTTTCAGCACTGACCATAAGTGCTGTGTCACAGTTATCCAACTCCAATTTGTTCATAATTACAGATCTGATTTCATGTCCTACATACTTCACCGAACCTGATGAGAAATTTTCATTTTTCATTCCAAAGATCATGGATTCTCTCGTGTTTTCATTCACTATAAAAATAACTGTAGGTCCCGAAATAGAAATGTCCATCATATCACTAATATGGCAATGTTTCATTTCGGAAGGTTCATAACCCTCTCCGTAATACATCTCATAATCACCATATCCTGCCTCCCAACATTTGTACAGCATATTTGCATGGGTACTGTCTGCAAAAATCAGAATTCTTTTATGTGTAGCAATCGTTGCCAGCACATTTCTCCTCTTTCCACACGTATTCAATAGCTTTATCTTCTCTGGAGTAACATCCTGCATGTCTGCTACATACCCCATCCATTTAAGCATCTGCGAATTAGAAAATTCTATTTTTTCTTCAATCATTCTTCTTTCCTCCTGTATCCGATCATATTTGATTTTATTTTAACACAAAATCAGCAACAAATTAATATCTTTTATTATTTCTACACATTCGGTACTTAAATTTATGTTTATAATAATTTTTAATATGCTGTAAACACCCACAGATTACTAATCTGATGTTCTAATCTATCATAATCCCACAATTTGCTTCTCTTTTTACTGTTCGGATCATTTACCCAGATTTTCCCCTCCTTAGTTCCTGCCAAAACAATAAAATGCCCGGTTGTTGTAAAGTCACCAGGACGCATGCTGCAAATAATCGGATGTCCATCCTCCAATTCGGAAAATATAATGTTTTGATCCAGAACGAGCTCACTTCCCTGAACACCAAAATGTTCACTTCCTTCTGTCATCAGGTTCCAACTGCTGCCCGTACCTTCCACATAATAACCATTTTTTGCTGCATACTTTGCCACTTTATAAGGCGTAATAGTATCATCTCCTGTAAGTCCTGCCGCTACCATAGCAAGTGCTGTAGGTCCACACCCATTAATGGCAATGATATTGTCGCTATATTTTGCATACCCCCATCTTTCATCCCATTGAAGAAGCTTTGGAATCTCTCCCTTTTTGACCTTTCCTATACTGTTCGCAGGTTTCGACTTCTTTTTCTTAGGATAATCGTAAACAAAATCTACGGTCTCCTTATTATGCTCTAACAGCTCTAATAGTTCCTTGGGATATTTCTGCGAATTTTTTTGTATCTTCTGAATTTTTGCTTCATTTTCTTTATTAATACCCTCTCGTGATTTTCTATTTGCTGCAAACACAATAGCACTTACAATAATCACCAGAAGCAGTATTGCCACAAAAACCCTCTTGAATAATATTCTCTTTCTTTTTCTCTTATTATATCTTCTTTCGTACAACTGCTCTCCCTGCCTTTCTTATAATTAATAATTGTAACGGTTTGTCCATTCAGTCTGAGTTCGCAAGCAATCTTGCTCTTCAATACTTATATGGCACTCTATATATAAAACTCCTGCCCGGTATTTATATTACCAGACAAGAGCTTTATATACTTTAATATCCAATTAATTAATTCTTAAGAAAATATTAAGACCGTATTCATATTGTATAGATTTTGAAACACATCAGGTGTTTCAAAATTGTACTTGACCAGGCCCGAAGGGGCGTGATTTGCGAAGCAAATTTTTGAAACGGTCATCCTATACCGTTTCAAAAGTTATAAATATTGAAACACTTGATGTTCTTCAACATCTATGAAACAGGCAATGTGATATGAAATGTTGTCAACTCATTTTCACTGGTTGCACTAATTGCTCCTCCATGCAAGGAGATTATTTCCTTTGCAATTGCCAGACCCAGACCTGCGCCACCGGTATTGGTAGAGCGTGCTTCGTCCAAACGAAAGAACTTCTCAAATATGGATTCCAGTTTTTGCTTTGAAATTGTCTTTCCCTGATTTCTAAAATAAATATGAACCCCTTCTTCACTACAGTCTGCCAAAACCTGTATTTCCGTATTTGGATAACTGTATGCAATGGCATTTTTCAAAATATTATTAAACACTCTTGCCAGTTTTTCCGGGTCACCGTACACTGTTATGTTTTCATCCGCCTGAAGTTCAATCGTATTACCATGGGCACTAAGGATCGGATAAAACTCATCCGTCATCTGCACAAGCATATAGTAAAGATCAATGCTTTCCTTTTCCAGACTGATTTGCTGGAGATTGTACCGGGTAATGTCAAAAAATTCATTAATCAGCTTTTCCAGGCGCTGTGCTTTATCCAATGTAATGTTTACATATTTTGCCTTCTGCTGCGTCGGCATGTCCGGTGCTTCTTATAATAGACTCAAATATCCAATAATGGAAGTAAGCGGTGTCTTCAAATCGTGTGCCAGATACACAATCAAATCATTCTTCCTGACCGCCTCTTCTTTTAACAACTGTTCATGCCGCTGCATGGTGGATTTTATTTCTACAATCTGAGTAGAAACCTCTGCATACTCTTTAGAAAATATATCTGTCACATCAGTATCATTCATCATATAAGAGTGAATCATTTCACTGATTTCTGTTACTGTCCTACTTACCTTTTTTCTGGCATGTAATCGGGATATTACTAATACAATAATTACCCCTAGCACAACAATGACACATAGCATCAGCAAAAACTACTTTGTCAAATAAAAGTCAACTCAATACTAAAATACAACGAGCAATTAGTGATTCTGGTTATGCTCCATCTACCATTAATAACGTCGCATCCATCGTTGTAAAACATTATGGTGAAGACAAGTTTGCTAGTAATGTACACAACGAACTCCGCGAAACCTACTCCGACTACTCTGACATATACAAAATTATAAAACCTATTATCCGGCAATATGCTTCTCCAAGCAGCAAAACTAATAGCTCTTCTCAATATAATAATGAAATTCAAAAAATTTTAAGCAAAGCGAATTTCAACAATAGTATCATATCCTACGTTGCCTCACTCTGCTCTACACACCATAACCAAAAAAATTCAAAGCAACTCATTTACAAAGCTATTGTTGCAAAATATGGTCAACAACAGGGGCTCAAAATTTATGCTCATATTAAAAAAAGTTTGTAGTTGCTGTAAATATCACTCCATTTTTATCTAAATCAACATAAAGTAAATCGCTATATGTTTCATATTTGTCACCATTCCTTTCTTTCAAACACAAATTGCAATAAAAATCTTTATTTCTGCAATTTTTAATATGTGCGTTTTTCATCCTTTTCACTTTCTTCGATTTCTAATTCACCAAGCACTCCACCTGACAATTTATATAATATCTTTCCTTCAGCCAAATCTCCTATCTTATCATAAATTCTTCCTGCACTCATACTTTCTCCTAATACTGTTCGTGGACTATTTGCCACATATCCTATCTCTCCTACTCCTGGTAATTTCACTAGTATTGCTTCCGTATCATATTCGTTGTCTTTGTCTTTTTCTAAAAAAACTTTCATATCTTTTTCTAGAAAATCACTCCCATTGTAATAACCTGTTCCTGTAATTGTAAAATAAATTGTTTTCATCGTTTCTTCCTCCTGACTTTTAAATTATAAACTTTTAGAGTTCTTTCACTTGATATGAACATATTTTAACATACTGTCTGTCCAATAATTGGGACTTGTACAATCTTTTTTTACTTTTTCCTGTGTTTCATTCTTGATTATTTAATATAAATAAAGTAAAAACGACTATGAAAGGATTTCACTCCTTACATAATCGTTTATAAATCTTTTTATTTTTTGTTACTAAAAGATAATTTAATGGACGACTTAAATTCTATTTCATTAAACCCAATTTTTGAAACAAAATTCTCATAATTACATGCATCTTTTGGTATTTTTAATCCATGTTTTACAACAACAATATCATCTCTTGGCTCAACATTTTTTTCATAAGAAGAGCCTCTATTCATCCTCATGATTAAATCATTTTTGTCTTCAATCTCCGGATATAAATAAAAGCCCCTCTTCGCATCAAACCTGAACATGTAAGCAAGAATTTGAAGATAATCCTTGTTTCCGATATTATCAATCGGTTTGTACTTCGCATCAGCTATGATACGATTATAACTATCTCTGCTTATAAAGTCAGGATAAATCAAACCATTATTTCTGGAAAACAACCATTGAGCCCCTTTTCCACCTTTATTCATCGGATGATAGAATATGTCATCTATGAGCATATTCATATATTCTTCCCATAGCCATGCGGCATCAAACAAAATACCATATATTCGACGTGAACCTAATCCTACTTGATGTTTTTCATTTTGAAGAATCAAAATACATAACTGCTGTAGGGCACGGTATTCATGAAAATATGCGTGCCTTACAGTATTTTTCTTGTTTTCGCTAATAACTCTTCTTAAATCTTTCAGTTGATAACTCGGAGTTGCATCCACAACAAGCTGAATCTCATCCTTTACTTTACTCAAAAGTTTATGTCCATAGGGCTTCCTTTTAATAAATTCAATCGTATGGCGAACAAGTTGCATTAAATAATTATCATAAGCGTATTCACGCTGGCTGTATGCTATATTTCCAATAAACGGAATATTCTTCTTTATGTGTCTTGCAACATCTATTGTTCCTTTTACATTTCCATCATTATATTCATTATGAACATAAGTCTTAAAAACACCCTTTCTCATTGCGGAATTAAGATATGAAGGAAACAGAAACAAAAGCAGATTGAACATCTTATCATCCTGATTAGCATCTGTTTCAAGATTAATGATGTTAGGAAAATCCAGTACTCGTTCAAGTAGGTACTGAAATAAATAATCATGATTATCTGAACTAAATCGTGACTCTATCACTAATCTTTCATCACCACAACCAAGAAATCCCATAACATTCCCTGAGCGATAATTGTCATTAACACTTTGCAGAATCATCTGGTCTCTTGTTATATCTTCTGCATCCTTAACGATCTCCGGAAAAACAAAGACTCCTTCTCGCTCTAATTGTTCAAGGGTTTTATTAGCAACAGTCTTAACAATACCAGTTACCTCAAAAAATGCTTCTTTTTGTACGAATGAATTATCCTTAATTTTGAGCTGTTTCATCTAAACTTCCTTCTTCTGTATTTCTATATCCATATGCTCTCTCGAATTTACTCATAATACCTTCCTCATCATACATTCCTTGAATATAATCCTTCAAAAGCGGCTGCAAGCAATCTGTCCAAAGTTCATCAAAACTCAATGACTTTAATTTAAGAAAATATGATGCACCAATCTGATAATTTTCGTTTAAATCCTCAACCTTTATGATTTCTTCATTTAACGCTGTCATACGACGAATCGCTTCGTTCATTAACTCGTCACTTTCTAAAGAATCAAGCATCTCTAAACGTTCATCAGCCTTAATTTCTACAAAACGGAATCTTCGTCGCATAGCAAAATCAAAGCTGTCTACAGAACGATCTATGTCATTCATCGTACCAATTATGTAAACATTTTCTGGAATATAAAACTTTTCTTCTGGATTTAAGTGCATATTGGAATACTGTGTAGATACCTCACCGGCTGTGCCTCTGTATCCTGGATCAATAGAAAAGAATAATTCTCCAAGGATCTTTGATATCTCTCCTCGGTTTATCTCATCTATAATAAATATATATTTTTTCAGTTTCTCAGGCTTAGCAACTGGCTTTGATGCAACACTTTTTCTTTTCTCTATTTCCTTATAAATGGCAAAATCGTAAGAATAACCCTGTACTGCAAACTGTTTTCCAAAGAAACGTTTTATGTCACTTATCTTCTCAAATTTTTCTCCAGACTCCAGCATTTTTCGTACTTCATTTATATTCAAACTCAATTTATTGACCGTCTCATTTCCTGGAATTGAAACATTAATATGATTATCGTCAATACTCGTAATGTAGAATTCGTTGCCCTTTATTGTCTTGAACACATCCACGCCAAACTCTATATCAGCAAAAAATTCCATCATCGCTTCTTGTGCAGACATTTCTTGTTCAATCATTTCCTTGGTCTTTTGAGAATCCTCATAATTCTTTCTGGCACGCGCTACAAATCTCTTAAACACCCCCTCCTGAAGTTCAAAGCCCATAGTTCCGTCATCATTCATCTTCGGACGCAATCCTTCGACAAAGTCCGAATAATCATAGTTGGGATGAAACTGGACAAACTCGACCTGCTTTTTTTGTTCATCGCTGAGCAAATCATAATTATCGAAATAACCATCACTAATGATATCTGCCGCTATTTCTTTCGCTAAATATGACTTTCCTGTTCCAGGTGCACCTCTAAATATTATGTTCTTTGACTGAACTAACATCTCCGAATAAGGATTCTGATAACCATTAAATTGCTGCACAAGTTCATCTGGTATCACAGGTTCTGGTGGTTTGCTCTCTTTCTCTTCCTTTTCACGATAAGAAAGAACAAACTGATCTCCTGGTTCCCCGAAACGCTTCAAGCACTCCTGCGTAAACATAATTGTGGAAAAAAGATTCCAACAATAGATAACAAACTGTGGCCCATTGTCCGAACTATAAATCATATACTCTATAGTATTTCTTGATTTTCTGAATTCTTCAACCGCTGAAAATATGCCACGTATAATATCACCTTCTGGTGTGTATTGACATATCGGAAATTTCTCCTTATCCCAAGCTGACAATGAGGCGATTTGCTTCTCAAATACCTGACATGCAATACGTGGCATTGTCTGATTAGAATTTCTTCGCTCACCCTTTCTATATTTTCGACGAATCACCTCTCCATTTTCCCTTTTAAAATATGCATCCAGTGGTTTATATCCATCTCCAAGACCTAAATTATCTATTGTAAAACGCTCATCTGTAGAAATCACGTTATCCTCAGTTATTGTCAGTTCATATCTTTCCTGCTTCGTTTCTATTTCAAATCCACTGTTCTGTTCTAATATTTTTGAACTTTCCATAATACCCTCCAATTGTTTGTATATTTTATTTGTAATGTTTATGGTGATTTTTTAATGTTTATTAAAAAGTTTTTTTTTATGTTTGAACTTATCTTCTAATGCCATTGAATAACTTGAAACAGATTCATAATTAATCCCATGCTTCATCATAGTAATCTTCAGCATCTTCATAACAATCAAAATCATCGTAATTGTCATAATAGAAATCTTCCGGGTCACTGTATTCATACACATCATAAGGATCATCTTTGCTCTTATGGGTAGTTGTATACTTTTTAGTACTATAATATTTTTTCGTTGTTGCAACTTCACTGTCATTGCGATAGCTTGTACTACTATAATCTGATGTGCTCGTTTCATTGCTATATGATGTTGAAGATGAACTTGTACTGCTGTAGCTACTGTTCTTATGATTGCTGTAATTATGATAACTATTTTCTCTATGTAACCAGCAATAACTGCTTCCATCTTCCGGCTTGTTATGGCATCCCAAGACTGCGCACTGTGCTTCACAGGACATACCAATCCATCCAATCAAAAGAAATATTGCTACAGTTATCGCTAACGCACCAAAGGTGGAAATGTTTCCATTATTGCTACGATATGTGTTTTTGCTTTCCTTTTTTTCCATACTCTCTTTGTAAATATTATATTCGATAAAGTCATCCTGCCAGTCTTTTTTCCCATCATTATTCCAATCGTAAAATGCCATAATTTTTACCCTTTTAACCTTTCTTCGACTGTTTATTTCATTGTATGGTGCCATTATAAACTATCATGTGTCCAATAATTCGGACTCTGGCAGAAATTTTTTACTAAATCTCTAATCTTTTCAAACTTTCCTATATCTTTTCCATGCTTATCGTCAATAATCATTTCTTCTAATTTCTGACTCATTAAGGTAACCGTTCTGCTATACCAGACACATATATTCCACAACCTAATAAAATGACATCATAAGAACTCCCTAAATTTCTATTTAATAAAATTATTATACTACATACACAATAGAATAAAAATATCCATTATATTCTCTGACGACGTAATTTTCCATTGCACTAATACTCAGGCTATTTTAAAATAAAAGAAAATGAGAAAACTACAAGGAGATTTATAAATGGGATGTTTAGGTAATTTTTTATGGTTTATATTCGGAGGATTTATAAGTGGCTTGGGTTGGATATGTGTAGGCTTATTATGGTGCATTTCTATCGTGGGCATTCCCATCGGTATACAATGTTTTAAATTTGCAACGCTTAGTTTCTTTCCTTTTGGAAAAGAAGTAATCTACGGTGGCGGTGCGGGCTCATTTTTGCTTAATATATTATGGCTTATTATATCTGGGCTTCCATTAGCAATTGGGCATCTTGTATTGGGATGCCTGCTTTGTATCACCATCATCGGCATTCCGTTTGGTTTG
The DNA here is from genome assembly GCA_947573465.1 of uncultured Eubacterium sp. Taxonomy (GTDB): domain Bacteria; phylum Bacillota; class Clostridia; order Lachnospirales; family Lachnospiraceae; genus Eubacterium_G. The sequence goes on along the minus strand of CANPET010000006.1, from coordinate 10,132 downwards.
CAAATGTTTAAAGTTGCGAAATTGTCCTTAATGCCTTTTGGTGCGGAAATTATTTAAAAAGATTGAGCAAAAAACGACTATGACAGGAACTTGATCCTTACATAGTCGTTTATTCTTGTGATTATGTAACCTTACAAAATGTCTTAATTACCATACACAGATAGATATAAAATCTGATTGTGGATTGTCATCTAACATCTTATTCATTCTGTTAACATAGAAGCTAGTATCTCATATAGGACTTTTTCATTCCAAACTTTTAAGAAAATTAGCAATTCCAACAATACCTTGTGCTGCAAAACATTCCCTCGCCTCTCTCTTTGCACGTTCTTTATTTTCATCCGACAATCTCACTCATATTATTTACAATTCCCAATTAATCTCCTAACACCTCTTATAACTTGCATTATTAGTGTTTCCTGTCGATTCTACAGCTCCACAATCCACTAATATCTGCATATATCTCCAAGCAGTAGTTCTAGATTTATTAGTTAATTTCATTACTTCTTGAATACTAATTTCTTCAACTTGCGAGAGTTTAGCGATAACCAGTTTCAGCTTTTCATAATCGCTTTGTTTCAAAACTTGTTTCATTTTTAGATTTAAAATCATTATTCATTATTATCTCTGCCGCCGTTGCTCCTGGTCCCACCTTCAGATTTGCAACATTATCTATCGGAATATTAATTCGAAATATATTATCCTCGATAAATATAGGTGTACCACCCGAATAAAGTTTCGTATATTTATTTGTGTTTCTCATACCTGATCCAAGTTCATCAGCATATCCAATCTCCCTAAATACCTTTGAAATCGGTGGATTCTTAGGAAACGCTTCAAACTTATTCAAATGTTTCTTACCAAAATCCATTAATCTGCGGAAACTGTCTATAAGATTCGTAATAACAACGTCCCTATCATCATAACGATCCATATTCTTTACTCTGTAAATTGCATCTGTCTTATATTGTGGCAACACTGACATAATTGTGCTATCCTTACCAAAAAGTAATATTGCTGCAAGAGTGATTCCTTCTTTTCCTGTATCTGGATCTGTTAAAATCAAGCCTGAACTTCTAAGTATTCCCTCTTCATTCATATCTGCCCATGCATGGTTGTCTACTCTCCCAATTGCCACACTAAATATTGCAGCCAATACAATTAAATTATCTAGCGTCGGCATTGCTGCACCATTCTGCCATTTGTATATAGCATTAGGAGATGCAAAGCCGAATATATTTTGTAAATCCTTTACAGATAATCCCACCTTTTTTCGCAAATCCATAATTTTCATTCCTGTGCCCACCGTGTCGATGGCTGGTAATACAAACATTTTTCTTTCCTCCAATCGTTTCATAATATTTTTTGTTTCGCCGGGCAGTAAAAAACCGCCTATCTCTCAAAAAAGATAAGCGGCTACTGAAAATTCTAGTTTTTATTTTGTCATTCTCCTAGTAGTAGAAAAATAGGACTTTCTTTTGCTAATCTAAACACCTCACTCTTATTACTAGATAAGAATATCCCTAATGAATTTTATTTTGTCACCCTTATTCTCGAAAGTATCGAAATGTTGCTTACCGTCATACTCCAAAATATCTTCAAGCCTCTTTTTTATGTCAGATACCGTAACTTTTTCTCTTGCCTCGTCCGGCGTAAACCATCCTACATCAATACTTTCATCAGATGCCTTCTCCTCTCCACTGACATAACTACACCTAAATGTCAAATTTACAACCGGTGGTAAAATCATTCCCTCAAGATAACCATATCCTTCTTTTTTATTCAAACGCTGATATATGCCGACAAACTTCTCCGGCTCAGCAATAATTCCACTCTCTTCAAATATTTCTCTTTTTAACCCATCAAATATGGATTCTCCCTGCTCTAAAACGCCACCGTGAAACTCCCATCCTCTGCGCTCTGATTTTATCAGTAAAACTTTATCTTCTTTATACACTAATCCAGCCACAGAAACGAAATGTAGTGGAAGTTGTTTTGTTTCTAACCAATTATCCAATGTTATTCTCCTAATATAATTTTCTTCTTTATTAAAATAATTTATCCAACATTGACTAACTATTTTTTTGTAACAACCAATTTGCAATATCTGTAATAACAATACCTTCATATTGATAGTCTTCATGTCTTGTTCTAGCAATCAACATTTTCTTATATCCGTCAGCAATCTTTAATAGTGGTAAAACTTCTCTCTCAAAAGTTTTTGGATTATCAATGTTATCTGACACCTGAATATAGATTTTTTCATTTCTTTTAATTGCGACAAAATCAATTTCTTTCTTATACAGAATTCCAACATAAACCTCATAACCTCTTCGTAAAAGTTCTATCGCAACAACATTTTCTATCATACGTCCATAATCCATATTCTTTGTTCCAAGCTTTGCATAACGAAAGGCTGGATCACTCAAATAATACTTTTCGTTTGTTGATAAATATTTTTTTCCTTTAATGTCATACCTTGATATTTTGTAGAAAGCAAATGCATTACACAGATACTGCATATAATTTCTCACTGTTTTATGATCAACTTTATCATGATTAGCCTCTAGCACTGAAGCTATGTTTCTTGCGGATGTAATATTAGAAATATTATCCATCATAAAATCAGTAATTCTATCCAATATTGCAATATTACGAATTTTGTATTTTGTGCGTATATCCCTTACTATTAACGTATTAAATACATCTGTAATATATCTGTATTTTGACTCAGTGTCTTTATACAAGTATGAACCTGACATTCCTCCCTCAAGTAAATATTCATCAAAAGCTCCATATTTATCCTTCTTCTCAAAGTATTTCATATACTCTTCAAACGAAAATGGAAACACCTTAATTTCAAATGTTCTTCCTGTAAATAATGTTGCCAAATCAGAACTTAAAAGGAATGCATTCGAACCAGTAATATAAATGTCATACTTTTCAGATGCGTGAAAACCATTAATTGCTTTTTCAAAATCTTTACACATCTGTACTTCATCAATTAATATAAAATTTTGTTTTGTATCATCATACAGCTCATTTACATATTCATATAACCTTTTATACGTCAGCAGTTCATCATATTCCGGTAAGTTAAAATTTATCTGAATAATATTACAATCTGAAATATTATTCTGTATATATTGTTTTAAAGCCTCTAATAACTTTGACTTTCCACTTCTTCTAACCCCCGTAATCACTTTTATATCTGGAGTTCCAATTACCTTTATTAATTGTGTTAAATAATTTTCTCGTTCAATTAGCCTCATTGTCTATCGCCTCCTTAATAATATTATAATATTACTATTCCCCAAAAACAACATTTTATTGTTTTTGGGGAATATATTAATTGCTATTATTTGAAACTTTCAACTTTTTTAATCATAATCGTCCCAATTCGAACTCCATTCTTGTCTATAATCTCCTGCATAAAAAATCCTCTTATCTTCACCAATTCTTAAGGTTCCAATAAGAGGATAAATTCTCATTCCATCAAAGAATCGTAATCCCCTTCTCTGCAGCATATTCTATATCCTCTTTTGGCCAAATAGAACATTGAACTTCACCAATATGGCATTTTCTAAGGAAGAACATACAGATTCGGCTCTGTCCGATTCCACCACCAACAGTGTATGGAAGTTTCTTATCTAAAATCGCTTTTTGGAAAGGAAGCTCCGCTCTCTCCTGACAGCCTGCCTTCTCAAGCTGTTCACGCAAACTATCTTCGTCCACGCGAATTCCCATAGATGAGAGTTCTAATGAAATATCATTTACCGGATAATAAACGATGATATCACCATTAAGCTGCCAGTCATCATAGTCCGGCGCACGTCCATCATGCTTCTCACCACTCTTTAGCAAGTCTCCAATCTTCATAAGGAAAATTGCGCCATATTCTTTTGCTGCCTCATACTCTCTCTGATGTGCATCAAGGTCAGGCCACCTGTCTTCCAGTTCCTGAGTTGTAATAAAGTGAATTTCCTCCGGAAGAATACACTGAACATAGTCATAATTATTTGCCACATATTTCTCTGTCACACGAAGAGCCTCATAAACAGATTTTACAATCTCTTTCAAAGTCTTCTCATTACGTTCAGATTTGTCGATAATACGCTCCCAATCCCATTGATCAACATAAATAGAGTGGATATTGTCCGTGTCCTCATCACGGCGAATGGCGTTCATATCTGTATAAAGTCCTTCACCTACACGAAAACCATAGCGTCCTAAAGCCATTCTCTTCCACTTCGCAAGGGAATGAACTATTTCAACTTCTGCCTCCTGCTGCTCTCTTATCCCGAAAGAAACCGGTCTCTCCACACCATTTAAATTGTCATTCAGTCCGGATTTCGGCTCAACAAACAGAGGTGCTGTTACTCGATACAAATTCAGTTGTGCTGTCAACTGAGATTGAAAAAAATCCTTTACTTTTTTTATTGCTATCTGCGTTTCTTTTAAGTTAAGGGCTGACTTGTACCCCTCTGGAATATACATTCTGCTCATCCCAAAAACCTCCCGCTTTTTTATCATATCTATCCGTCACTTCTCCTAAAGTTCGCAACTTCCTACTGTTCTTGGGAAAGGAATTACGTCACGAATATTTCCCATACCTGTAAGGTACATTACACATCTCTCAAAACCTAAACCAAATCCTGCGTGACGTGATGAGCCATATTTGCGAAGATCAAGATAGAATCCATAATCCTCTTCTTTCAATCCACACTCTTTCATTCGTTCAACAAGCACGTCATAATTATCCTCTCTCTGAGAACCACCGATAATCTCTCCAATTCCCGGCACAAGACAATCCATTGCCGCAACTGTTTTTCCATCCTCATTCAGTTTCATATAGAATGCTTTGATCTCCTTTGGATAATCCGTAACAAATACCGGACGACCGAATACCTTCTCTGTAAGATATCTCTCATGCTCTGTCTGAAGATCACATCCCCAGCTTACCTTATATTCGAACTTATCGTTATGTTTCTCAAGTTCTGCAATAGCCTCTGTATATGTGATACGTCCAAAATCAGATGTTACAACATGATTCAGTCTGTCCAAAAGTCCTTTATCAATAAACTGGTTAAAGAACTGCATCTCTTCCGGTGCATGCTCTAAAACATAATTAATCACATACTTAAGCATATCCTCTGCAAGTGCCATATCATCATCAAGATCCGCAAATGAAATCTCCGGCTCAATCATCCAAAATTCTGCTGCATGACGCGTTGTATTGGAATTTTCTGCTCTAAATGTAGGCCCAAAAGTATAAATATTCTTAAATGCCTGTGCATATGTCTCACCATTTAACTGACCTGATACCGTAAGGTTTGTCGCCTTACCAAAGAAATCTTCAGAATATTCAATGTTTCCCTTCTCATCCTTTGGAATATTATTTAAATCCATTGTTGTCACCTGGAACATTTCACCGGCACCTTCGCAGTCACTTCCCGTAATAATCGGTGTATGCACATACACGAAATCTCTCTCCTGAAAGAACTTATGAATTGCATATGCACAAAGGGAACGAACCCTAAATACAGCCTGAAATGTATTTGTTCGCGCTCTAAGATGGGACTGTGTACGTAAAAACTCCATCGAATGACGTTTTGGCTGAATTGGATAATTCGGTGTGGATGTTCCTTCTACCACAATCTTTGTTGCCTGAATTTCAAATGGCTGCTTGGCATCCGGTGTCAATGTTACAACTCCCGTTGCATAGACTGCTGCACCTACATTCAGATGAGCAATTTCATCAAAATTATCTATCACATCCTTGCTGAATACCACCTGAACAGAATTAAAGAACGTTCCGTCTGCTAATACAAGAAAACCAAATGTTTTAGAATCCCTGATATTTCTAATCCAGCCGGCAATAGTAACTTCCTGCCCTCCTAATTCTGCATATGTTTTATACAATTTCCTTACATCAATACTTTTAGTACTCATTTCACTTAATCTCCTAATCCATTATTCATCAATTTGGGTAACAGTTCAGGCATGCGATATAAGGCGCATATGGCATATGACTGCTTGCAGGCAATATGTCATATGCGTTTTATATCATATGATGAACAGCCACAGCGAAGGAAATCCGCAGGATTTTCGAGCTGATGGCTGAACTGTTGCCAACTTAGGAAGAAAAACCTCAATTTATTACACGATGTCTCTCACTCCTCTATCAAATGTCATTGTAACAAATCACTAATTTTTTGTCCATAATTTCACAAATCAACTTCAGCTTTTAATATTTTTTACTTTTCCTATTTCTGAATTTTATTGAAACATATGCAATAGCCTTTGATTTATTCTTTCCATTTTGTTTATAATATTTAACTTAACACTTCATCTTTTGTATTCATTTCCACCTCCGTAATTATTCACTCTAATCACAACATCCACTTACTGCAATTATTGGGTTGGTATTTCCTTTGACGACGTCTTATATCATTCCTATATCCTCTCTCATATTATTAATTAATTTCCGCCGGTATGTTCTAATAATGTTATTTATTGGGTCTTCAGCCTCACCTACACTATATCCAGATATAAAGGCATTATGAATAACTACTTCAAACTCAACCAAACTATTCCGCACATCTTGTCCTGCATAGAGGTCAAAAATCACTTTCTCAGATTCACAAAATGATTTATATTTATCTCTAGCCTCATAATATTTATCTCGAACTTCAGAAATTTTCTTTTTTGAATATACTCTATTTAATATTTGTGCTTCAATATCATGTCTTTCATTATAATTTAAATTGGGTATATCTAATTGTTCCTTATAATCTTCAATTTGATACTCTAATGTTTTTAAAGTAGAGTCGAAATCTTCCATTGAATAGTATGGACCATACTCAACACAATTTAAAATATCATTCGGTGATGTATCAGGAAAAAGATTCACTACAGAAACTAGAGTTTTATAAACTTCATTTAAATTTTCTCTCTTTGTTTGGTATTCTTTCTGTTTTATTTCTAACATATTTATATATCTAGATATCCAAACAGTTGTAATTTGAGCTATTAATGTTACTAATAAAGTTGCTCCTGCTCCTATAAAAGCTGCTATCATCGTTTCTGACATCATATCACCTCTTCTTTATTTTTTATAACGACTTCTTATCTTTCTGTATTTTATCTTCAGCTAAACAAATATAATATGAGTATCCGTAATACCTACACAAAATCTATCAACTAGCCATCTATTGAAATCAATTAATGTATTTCATTTTTCTCTCATGTATTTTCATTGTGCATTTGCGAAAATAATCGGCTCATTAAAATCTGTCCATGATATCCACCATATTCATCCACTCCCACAGTTAATACATAATCTTTTTTCAATATATCAAATATATTTGTCATTTCAAAATTAGGATGTTTTTCAAAATTCATAAGATTAAATATGAATTTATCATCAGATAGTTCATATACAACTCCTTCATTAAAAGTCACTTTTCCAGTTCCTATATCTTTTAGCCCCATCAAATCCGTACTGTAATCTCTTTTAATAAAATACAGTTTCCATTCTCCATCATATTTTTCACATGACTTATTTCTAACAAAATCAATAAAATCAAATTCCTCTTTTATAGCTTCTGGAACAGATAGAAACTTTGCATATATAGCCTTTATAATCTGATATTTTGTCTGATTTTGAAATCCTCTAACTTTTTTGGGGTGTCCTCCTGCATTGAAAAACTTTAAATAAGCTTCATCATACTTTCCAAGAAACATATTACAATTTCTACATAACGTTTTTGCTGTTCTTCCTTTAGGATATATAGTCTCTGATAATTCGTTATCAAAAGTTTCTTCTGTAATATTTTCTATTTTTTCTCCACTACTAATTCTATCAACCATTTCTTGACGCAAATTTTTTGATTCAAATAAATCAATCATCTTCATTATATCTAGTGCAACAATATCATCATTTCCAACACTATGTGCAGGATAATGCTCATCACTCATATCCTTTTCATCAAAATATTTCCCACATAATCTACATTTAACTATTGCAGATTTTTTCTCTTTTGCAATTATTCTTCGTTTTTCAATAACCTTATTCATATTTATCAACTCCTCATATATGTTTAATAAATTCTACAACAATTCCTCATATTCTTTCTTTGCATAACTATCTGTCATTCCTGCTATATAATCTGCTATATTTCTTATCAATATCTTTCGTTTTTCAAATAATACCCTTTGCTTCTCATTTGAAATATCTGTAATTATATCCGTCGTAATTTCTTTTATTTCCTGTCTCACAACTTTTAAATTTCCATTTATTAAATCAATTGCCGAATTCGCCACTTCTTCATTCTCACTACTTAACATATCAACATAAATCTTTCTTAGTGTTCCTGAATGTAATAATTTGGGATTCTTATAATATGCCTCAAATAGTTTTTTAATAACAATATCTGCATTACTATCAAACTTTGCCACTTCTGAATCTGCTATAACTCGTTTATTAACTAATTTTTCAATAAATTGACAACACTTTTCCCCATTCTCCGAAAACACAATCAATTTTTCATTAAAAATACCATCATCATTACATAACTTTTTCTTTTTAATTTCCTCCTCGCTAGCTTGTACTACATCTTTAATAAAATAACTTACTATGCAAGAAATAACTCTTCCTACTATTAGTTCTCTCTTGTTTATATAGCGTCTACTATTATCATTTATCTTTTCATTTTCATTTTTTAAACGTTTATACAAATCTTGGAATTTATATGACGACAATGCTTCTATCAATTCATCCACACTAATTAATCCTGAAGTAATCGCATCATCTATATCATGTCCTCGCTGTGCAATCTCATCAGCTACTGCCACAACTTGCCCTTCTAGATTTGAACAAAAATCTCTATCCATATGTAGTTCTTCTACAAATTCTTTATGAATAAACTCTTCAATATTATTTTCTTCTCGTTTTAATTTTGTATGTTTTAGTGCTCCTTCTAATACTTGAAAACTTATATCCAACCCCGAATACTCTATGTACTTTTCTTCCAACTTTGTCATCACTCTTATACTTTGATAATTATGTTTAAATCCTCCTATCCTTGCATTTTGATCTGAAATATTAAATAACCCTTTTAACTCTTTTCCCTCCAATATCTTTTGTATTGTTCTTTCCCCTTGATGTCCAAATGGAGTGTGTCCCAAATCATGTGCCAGTGCTATCGCCTCTGTCAAATCAACATTTAATCCTAGACATACTGATATTGCCTTTGCAATCTGGTTTACTTCTAAAGTATGTGTCATTCTTGTTCGATAATGATCTCCCTTATCGGCACTAAATATTTGTGCTTTATCTACCAATCTTCTAAAAGCTTTACTATTTACAATTCTTTCTCTATCTCTTTGAAATTCACTTCTTGTTTTATCCTCTGGCAATTTTCCATACATTCTTCTACACATATGGTTTTTTTGTGCATAATCAGATAATTTGTATGTCTCATCGATTTCCCTGTAGTTATTAAATAATTGTGGCGAAACTCCTTTGATTAAAAAATCTTTGACAGAATTATATAAAGACTCCAAACTTCTAGCCATAACATACGAATAATCCTCATAATCACTCGCCAAATCCATATCTATTCCATCAAGAATATTAATAATTATTCTTTTATCTGTTATTTTCTTTTTCATTAAATATTTTATTTGATATTCATCTTTTTCCTGATTCAGAATAAAATCATATATCTCTCCAATATACACATCTTCTATTTCTGTTTCAGTTATATTGTCATCCTTAATCTTACCTTCATTATTATATGACACCAAAAGGATAAATCCGTCTTTTCCATTTCTCTCAAAAAAACTTTTTAAATTCTCTTTATCTTTTGACCTGCAACTATATATACGTTCCTCATTTCTCTGTAAACTTTCTTCTGCAATATTATGGTTTCTTTGTGTTGTTCCCCTATTTTTTGCATTTAGTTTGTTTTTTACAATTATTACATTAAACATTTTTCTCCTCCTCTTTTTTAATTATTTATTGACATCTGTTTGATTGTTTTAAAATATTAAAACAATCATGTTTTCCCTCTTTTTTTTACACTACATATTCAAATGTGCCAGACAGCCTGCTTCCCAAAATACAGAA
>CANPET010000005.1 GCA_947573465.1 uncultured Eubacterium sp. | reverse complement strand
GACGGTGCACATAATCCCGGAGCAGTAAAAGAATTGCGAAATAGTATGGATTTGTATTTTACAAATAAGAGAATAACCTTTATAATGGGAGTGTTGGCTGATAAGGATTTTGCACAGGAGGCAGAACTTATTGCTGATAAAGCAGAAAATATTATAACTGTGACTCCAAATAATAGCAGAGCCTTAGACGGGAAGAAACTTGCAGAGACATTGTCTGTATATCATAAGAATGTTCAGTATATGGACAATATCAGAAAAGCAGTTTCAGCTGCTATGGATTTTGTGAGAAAAGGACAAACAGATATGATTTTGGCATTCGGATCATTATCACATCTAAAAGATATAAAGCAAGCAGTTAAAGCCGAAAGGAGAGATTGACTGATGTTTGATAAGAAAAAAATTGAACAAGGAATTAAATTATTATTAGAAGGTATCGGTGAGGATGCAGATAGGGAGGGGTTAAAAGATACTCCTGACAGAGTTGCACGGATGTATGAAGAATTGTGTGCAGGAATGAGCCAAAATCCTGCAGAGCATTTGTCAAAAACGTTTACGTGCGACAATGAGAATGTAGTCATTGAAAAGGATATTACATTTTACTCTATGTGCGAACATCACTTGATGCCTTTTTATGGTAAAGCCCATATTGCCTATATTCCGAATGGAAAGGTCGTAGGAATCAGTAAACTGGCAAGAACTGTCGAGGTGTACGCAAGACGGCTTCAGATTCAGGAGCAAATGACAAATCAGATAGCGGCAGCAATCGAAGAATGCCTGGGAGCAAAAGGTGTGTTGGTCATGGTGGAGGCAGAGCATATGTGTATGTCTGCCAGAGGCATCAAGAAACCGGGAAGCAGAACGATTACTTTTGCAGCAAAAGGTGAATTTGAAGATAATATTTTATTAAGAAATGAAACCATCTCATTATTAAAGTAGTATAGGCACAGACAGGAGGCAGAATGGAGATTGGAAAGTATTCCTTTGATTTGGAAAATGAACCGGTAATTATGGGAATTTTAAATGTGACACCGGATTCATTTTCTGATGGAGGAAAGTGGAATAATATAGATGCTGCACTAAAGCATACAGAGCAGATGCTGATGGATGGTGCGAAGATTATTGATGTGGGTGGAGAGTCTACCAGACCGGGTTACACTCTGATTCCAGATGAGGAAGAAATTCATAGGGTAATCCCTGTGATTGACGGGATAAAGAAAAGATTTGATGTCTGTGTATCCCTTGACACCTATAAGACAAATGTGGCAAGAGCCGGAATTGATGCAGGGATCGACATGGTAAATGATGTGTGGGGATTCAAATGGGGAGCACGGGATATGGCAGCACTCGTTGCAAAGGCTGGTGTCGCTGTGTGTGTGATGCATAATAGAGATAATACAATATATGATTCTTACGTGGAAGATGTAGTGTCAGACTTAAAGGAATCAATTGATATCGCACATATGGCAGGCGTGCAGGATTCTCAGATTATTTTAGATCCTGGAGTGGGATTTGGAAAAGATTTTCAACAGAATCTTATGATAATTAATAAGATTGACAGATTAAAAGAGCTGGGATACCCGATTCTTCTTGGAACATCCAGAAAATCTGTTATCGGGCTGGCATTAGATGTGGATAAGGATGAGCGGATGGCAGGAACTGTGGCAACTACGGTAATGGGATATGAGAGAGGATGCCGCATTTTCAGAGTTCATGATGTAAAAGAAAATTATCAGGCAATGATGATGGCAAAGGCTGTTAGTGAGTCCGATTTATTATAAAAAATGATCAATAGGGCAAGATAAAAACAATTAGTTATTCTATGAAATAAAATGATGGAGCAATTTATGGATTGTATAAAAATTATACAGTTAGAGGTATTTGCATACCATGGCTGTGAAGAATTTGAAAAAATAAATGGACAGAAGTTTTATGTTGATGCAACTTTGTATACGGATATCAGAACTTCCGGTGCCAGTGATGATTTAAATGATACGATGAATTATGCAAAGGTCTGCGAGTTTATAACGAAGTTTATGGCAGGGAATCGGTTTGATTTGATTGAAGCTGTGGCAGAACAGACTTCCAGAGCATTACTGAGGGAGTTTCCAAAGCTTAGAGCAATTGATTTTTCAATATATAAACCGGATGCTCCGATAGGGCTGCCATTTGGCAATGTTGCTGTAACCGTCAGCAGAAAATGGAATAAAGCGATATTATCTATTGGGTCTAATATGGGCGATAAAAAAGTGCATTTAAATAATGCGGTTGACAGCCTGTATGATGATGAAAACTGCAGAGTGAATGTTGTCTCAAATTATATAGAAACAGAGCCTTACGGACCGGTAGAACAGGATAACTTTTTAAACGGATGCCTTGAGATAGAAACATTGTATTCACCAAAAGAATTATTGGAAAAAGTAAACCAGATTGAGGCGGAGTCAGTAAGAATACGTGACGTTCACTGGGGCCCATGGACTTTGGTTATTGATATAATTTTTTATGAAGATGAAATTGTAGATGAGCTGGATTTAAAGATACCACATGTGGAAATGCATAAGAGATTATTTGTTTTAGAACCATTAAAACAGATTGCACCTTATTGGAAACATCCGATATTAAACCGTACAGTCAGTCAGATACTGGAGGAGTTAAAGCCGTCAGACAAGTGTGCAGGGTGCAGTGGCTGTAAAGGAAAAGCAGAGTAGATATCAGATGAATCTGGCAGAAAAGAAATAATTGCAACAGAAAAACAGAGTAGAAACCAGATGAGACTGGCAGAAAAAAAGCAGCCTTGGTTAAAATAACAGATAAAAATAATGGAGTAGAATTAGATGAAGGATTTACAGGAAAGCAGAAAAGAAATTGACTATATTGATAATGAAATCGTAAAACTCTTTGAGAGAAGAATGGATATATGCAAAGATGTTGCAGAGTATAAGCTGAATACCGGAAAAGCGGTGCTTGACAGACAAAGAGAAATTGACAAGATTGTGACGCTGAAGGACAAGGCAAGCAATGATTTTTATGCCCATGGTGTGGAAGAGTTGTTTGAACAGATTATGGCAATGAGCAGGAAGATGCAGTACAAAATGCTGACAGAAGAAGGTGTGAACAATGATATCGGTTTTGATATTGTTGATGAGCTGGACATGGAAGATATTAAGGTAGCCTATCAGGGACTTCCGGGTGCTTATGGTCAGCAGGCAGCAACAGAATATTTCGGTGACAATGCCGAATACATAAATGTGCCTACATTCAGGGAGGCAATGAAATGCGTCAGAGATGGTAAGACAGATTATGCAGTGCTTCCAGTGGCAAATTCATCTGCAGGTATTGTTACGGATGTATATGATTTGCTGGTTGAATTTTCTAATTATGTGGTAGATACTTTTGATATTAAAATAGACCACTGTTTATGTGGTGTAAAAGGAGCAAAAATTGAGGATGTAAAAGAGGTGTATTCTCATCCACAGGCATTTATGCAGAGTAATGCATTTATTGAGGAACATGGTTGGGAGAAGGTCAGTCTGGCAAATACAGCAATTAGTGCCAGATACATATCTGAGCAGACAGATAAATCAAGAGCATGTATCTGTAGTGCCCATGCGGCAGAAATTTATGGGCTGGATGTTTTATATCAGGGTACCAATTTTAATGCTTTGAATACAACAAAGTTTATCATTGTCAGCAGACAAAAGATTGCCAGACGAAATGCAGGGTTGATATGTATCAGCTTCCAGCTGCCACATGCCAGTGGTTCTCTTTATCAGATGCTGTCTCACATTATTTATAATGATCTTAATATGACCAAGATTGAGTCGAGACCGGTACCGGAAAAGAAGTGGGAATATCGATTTTATGTGGAATTTGAAGGAAAGGCACATCAGGCGGGGGTTATCAATGCATTAAGCGGAATTAATGCAGAATCGTTGAATATGAAAATTCTTGGAAATTACTAAGAAAGAGGAAATATGCAATGATTATTGGAATTTGTGATGATGAATTGCTTATGAGAAAACAGGAAGAAGAAATTTGCAGACAGACCATCATGAAGTATGTAGAAGATGATATTGTGATAGAGACTTTTTCTGATGGATCAGAAGTGGAAGATAAAGACTTAGATATTCTGGTATTGGATATTGAGATGAATGGTATTGACGGAATTTCTGTAAAAAATATGTTTCAAAAGAAGAACAGGGATACAATTATTATTTTCGTTACCAGTCATGATGAAATGATGCATCAGGCATTTGGTATCAATGTAATAGGTTTTGTAACAAAAAAATATTTGAAAGACCAGCTGCCTGTGATGCTGGATACAGCCATTAAAAAAGTGATGAGCACGGTGCTTGTAGATGGCGTGGACAGTAGAAAAATCTGTTATATTCAAGCGGAACATGTTTATAATATTCTTCATATGGCAGACGGGGAAGAAATTTCCGTAAGAATTAGCAGTGGTGAACTGGAAGAAATGCTTAAAGGTGTAGGATTTGTGAGAACGCACAGGGCATATCTTGTCAACTTAGCCTATGTAGAGCGGATTCGCGAGAAAACGATTATAGTAGATGAGGAAGAGATACCGGTAAGTTCAAGATTGAAAAGCAGAATAAAACATGAGTATGACAGATATTGCAAGGAAAATGCGAGGTTTTGTTAATGGAAGCATGGGTAGAAACATTTGTTTATATTTTGGAAGTAATTAAATTCGGAGTAGTTTCTTATTGGATTATCGGGTTGACACCGACAAAAAGAAAGTATCGGTTTGCTGTGATTCCAGTGATTGCAATTATGGGAGGTTATACATATATAAGCAGACAGTACTCTCTGATCGTGGATTTTCTTCTGTTAGGGATTATTATATTGGTGTGGTTTCATGAAAAGATAAGATTATCTATCCTAAGTCTTATTATAGAATTTTTGTCAATCTCTTTTATTGACTTGATGATGTGGCTTATATGTGTGATAATGACTCCTTTGGGAGCATACTATCCGGCAAATGAACTCTCTGTAGAAATTATAGCAAATTTAACGGGATTAATTCCACTTTTGATTATGGCATATCTGATGCATAGAAATCATATTACATTGAGAAAGAGTTTGATGGAAATAAAGTTGGTAAGGTACGCGTTGATTATATTAATTATGCTATCAATGATTGTGATAACAACTTCTCTTCAAGGAATGTTTAGAGGAGAGATTACGCTGGAAGCCAGCAGACTGATTATGATTTCATGTATTGTGCTGTCCTTTTTTATCGTAGCGTTATGTGTTCTATATATTTATGTGGCAGATTCCAGAAATAAACTTGCCGAAATTAATATTCTAAATGAAGAATGTATTGAACATCAGAAAAATTATTATAAAAGTGTTATGCAGAAAGATGAGGAATTGAGAGCGTTTAAACATGATGTTAATAAACATATCAGTTCATTGCAGATATTGTTTCAGGAAAATAAAATTGATGAAATCGGTGAGTATCTGGACAGCATGAACACTACGATTGAGATGGACTATATTTATAAAACAGGGAATCTGATTGCGGATTATATTATTAATGGAAAAATAAAGGAGATAAAAGAGCATAACGATTTAAATGTAAAAATTATAGGGAAATTTCCGCCTAAAGTAAAATTGAAAAATACAGAAATGTGTATTGTTTTGGCAAATGTGCTTGATAACGCAAAAGAGGCCATTATGGAATTTGAGGGAGAGAAGTATTTAGAAGTTGAAATCAGAAACTATCAGGAAAAAATCTATATTACAATAAAGAACAGCTCTCCAAAAAGAATATATAAAAGGGGAATGTCTACCAAGAAAGATAAAGCGAATCATGGATATGGTATGAGAAATGTTGAGAGAATTGTTGACCAATATCAGGGAAAACTAAATATGAATTGGGAAAATAATCTGTTTTATACAGAAATTGAAATATAATAAATTTGGAAAAGTTTTGAAAAATTTGGAAAATAATCAAAAAAGGTAGACAAATAATAAAAAAGAGAGTATATGTATAATATGAATACTTGAACGTGATAAATATGAAAATTATAATGTTATTATAAAATAATGAAGAAAGGAGAAAAAAATATGATGCCATATAACTCGAACGGATTATGGAGCCTGCTAAAATGGATTTTTGGCATTAGATAGTTTCATAAGATGGGTACGGAAAAAAGGACACCAGAACTGATGTAATATCAATTCTGGTGTTTTTCATTATTCTATAAGTTTCACGATGTCAGAGGAAGATGTAACAATTTCTTCAACAGAGTCTTTTAAAACCGGGTCATATAAATCTTCAATAGTTGAATCTCTCAGTGGATAGATGGAAAGCGCTGATGTTAAATTTAATTTTTTTGCAATCAGATTTCCATGAATCTCAGTAATGCCACCTAAAGTGATTGTTCCTTCCGGTGCATATACAATGCCATTAAATTCCTGTGAGCCGGCTGTTAAATTAATATTACCTTTTTTGCTGACTACGGCAAGTGAACTACTAACACTGTTAGAAGCAGCAGTAAATGTGATTTGATTTTCAGCTACCAGTACACCACTGATATCTGCATGACCTCCCGGAATGAAATTGTTACAGTAAATATAATCACAATTAATCTTACCGATAGAGTCACCATCCGAGGAAATATCTCCGTTACAATAGATTGAACCATTGACTGCCAAATCGTTATTTGTTGAAATTTTTAAATCGCCCTTTACATAAAGGTTACCGTTGATTGTAATTTTTGCTCCATAAGCCCATAGATTTAAACTTCCATCACAGTAGATATCTCCGTTGATTGTAATATCAGAAGTACGGGCACTGACTTTAAGATTTCCGTCGGTATAAAGATTGTGTGAAAAACTTTTTTCCAATACCGTGGAAGTACCAGTATAATGAACGTTAGAATCCAATGCGGAATTTAGGTTACTGCTGACTTCCTTCCAGCCGGAGAAGTTTGAAATTCCGGGTTTTTCTGCTGGAATCAATTTGTCCAGATTATCTGTAATAAAGTCCGGCATCGGGATTTCGTCCTCTTCTTTAACGTAATATTCAGAATGCCTGATATCATCAATCGTAGTTCCATCGTTCAGCTTTGCCTGAATCTGATAAGGCCACCACTGAATTTGGGTAGTACCGATTTTATCAAAGTTACCGGTGGTTTCATTTTTCTTGATAATCGGGAAAGTGTTTGTGGTATATAAATCGTTTCCCGATTGTGAAATTCCACCTAAAGCCTGCAGTTCGGCATTGATTTTAATGTTACCGTTGCCGTGGACCTGACCATAAATTCCCATACCACCGGAACCGAATACCATATCATCTGTGCTTCCCTGAAAGAGCAGGTAATTAAAAATAGCTCCGATTTTTTTCTTCGTAGTCGTTGTGGTAGTACTCATTTTTCCGGCAATGGCACTTTTGTTAACATCCACAGAGTCTATGCCGATAATTTTAGCAAATCCGGTATTTACGTCTTCTTTAATACGAACTTCTACTCTGGTACCGGTGTCGTTTATTGTAATAACTGCATGTTCCGGATCAATACCATTTTCTTTTATAAAATCTTTGGCTGTAGCAATTGTAGTGTCGCTGTCCGGTAATTTATGGGCAGCGGCAAGTGCAGCAGAATCACAAGTATTTTGTACTTTTGCACTTTTGGCGTAGGCTGCCCCTAAATCTACAGCAAGAGCGGCAGCGCTTAATAAAACAACGAGCATCAACGCAACAATAATTGCGGATGCTCCATTTTCGTCCTTTATATGTTTCGTCCATTTCATCATATCTACGTTCCTTTCAAAATGTCCAGGCATAAAAGCACAATAAATAAACATCCAAATAAATATAACAAAATTGCGAAACTATTCTTTTTTTCATTATGCAATTTTTTGAAAAAAATGTCAACAACAGATTTTTACATATCCATAGAAAGAACAGAAAACAAGTGCGCATTCTCATGAAAAAAAGTGATTGCAAAAAAATAAAAATGCAGTATATAATTAAAACCAACTTTAATGGCCGTAACAAAAAAATCATGAAAAAGAAGTAAAGGAGGCAGAAGAAAATGAAGAAAACAAGAGTTATTATCACAGTATTACTGAGTGCGGTAATGGTACTATCGGCAGTGCCGGCGACCAGTTATGCAGAGGAAAAGTCAGGAGGTTGTGCAGTCAATTCTGAGAATTTTCCGGATGAGAATTTTAAAAATTATGTCAGTAGTAAAATCGATACAGATTCGGATGGGGTGCTTAGTGAAGAAGAAATTGAGAAAGTAGTCACAATTAATGTTGGAGGAATGGATATCAGCAGTTTAGACGGAATCGGTTATTTTGTGAAAGTACAGGAAATCTTTTGTCACAAGAACAAACTGACATACATAGATGTGAGTAACAATACAGCTTTGGAAAAACTGCATTGTTACAGCAATGAATTGCAGCAATTAAATGTTAGTGGGAATACACATCTACAGTCTTTAATTTGTCACACAAATCATTTAGCACAGTTAAATCTGGAAAATAACAGCGAATTGAAAGAATTGGACTGTGACAGAAATGAAATCAATGAATTGAAAGTAGATCAAAATATTGCCCTTGAAATTTTGAGTTGTGGAGGAAATCGTCTAAAACATCTTGATATCAGCAATAATAAGGAGCTGCGACAATTATTCTGTGATGGCAATCAGTTAATCGGATTAGATATTAATAATAATCCCAATATTGCATATTGCAACTGCGCCGGAAATCAGTATGATGTGGAAGTTGATGAAAACAATCAGATCGATTTATCGCAACTTCCGGGTAAGATGGATGTATCAAAAACCAATGGGTGGACCGATGCAACAGTGGATGGAAATATTCTGACAGTAAAAAAAGGAGTCAGTGCAGTAACATACATGTACAATATCGGAAAGGTAAAAAAAGGGCAGAAAGACGAGGAGGAGCAGGTAGAACAGTTTGCCTTGCACATTAACAATAACACGGAGGAAATCACAACGGAGACAGAGTCTGAAACGCAGGAGGAAACAACAGAAAAAGAAACAAGAGAAACTAAAACTACAGTGCAGGATTCATCTGACAAACAAAATACCAATACAAATCAAACAAATGCTATCGAGGGAGAAAAAACTAATGTTAAAAAGGTATCCAGAGTAAAAATAAAATCAGCAAAAAAGAAATTGATACTTTCATGGAAAAAGAATACAGCCGTATCAGGATACCAGGTTCGAATCAGCACAAATAAAAAGTTCCGTAAAGCAAAGATAAAAAAAGTGAAGAAAGAAAAGAACAAATATGTTTTCCGGAAATTGAAGAGCAAAAAAAGGTACTATGTTCAGATAAGAGCTTATGTGAACTATAAGAGTGAAACAGGAAAAACGCAGACGCTTTATGGCAAGTGGGTTGTGAAAAAGAAGAAAACAAAATAACCAGAATTATAAAGTTTTTTGGCGAAAAACGATTTTGAATATACGTTTAGAACAAAAAAAGCACACTTAGAACACACTGCTGGAAAAACGAAAATGGGTGTGATATACCTTAGTTATAACAAGAGTGCGAAACAAAAAAATACAAGGAGGTAAGCAGATGCTGGCAATCAAAATAGTTGCCGGTGCATTGATTGGAACGGTACTAAAAATCCCTTGTGATTATATTGAACGAATTCTTTTATCAAGAAGGAACATCGTATACAGTCATTCGAAAAACGAAAATATAATTTTTCATCTGATAATGGCAGTAATGGGAGCTGTAATTTTATGGAGACAGGATTTTTCCTTTATGGCAATATACAGTTTTCTGATGTTGATGATTTGTGAGGTGATTGCTGTGATAGACCTGCATCATAGAATTATTCCAAATGATTTAATGTTATCGATGATTATTATAAAAATAATATTCAGTATTCCGAATGTTTTGGGAATGAAAGGATTTCCTGAATTTTCTATCCTATATTCATTAATTGGACTCGTTGCAGGATTTGTGATTTTTGCATTTCCGGCGGTACTATCCAAGAGTGTTGGAGCCGGAGATATTAAACTGGCAGCAAGCGTAGGGTTTTGCTTAGGGGTTATGAATTTGTTATATGCAATTATACTTATGGGGATATGTGTACTTGTATATACAGTGATTCAATCCAGGATGATGATTCAAACAATGTTACATAATATGATTCCGATGGGGCCATTCATTGCAGTGGCAATGGTAATTGTAATGAACTTTTGTTAAGTAGTTCGAAACAACAGAGAGTGCTGTTGTTAAAATAAAAAATAAGAATTTTAGGAGGAAAAAATATGCTAAGAAGATTTTTTAAGGATGAGAGTGGACAGGGAATGGTAGAATACGCATTAATTATTGCATTAATCGCTATCGTAGTTATTGCAGTTCTTGCAGCATTAGGTTCAAGTATTACAGATGTATTTAAAGGTTCTTCAGATGCGTTAGACAATGCAGTTACTACAGCTGCACCATAAGAATGATTTTTATCATTTATAACGTATTGTAAGTATTAAAATAAGCAGGGCAGGTCAGAAGACTTGCCCTGCTTGTTCTTTAGAGAAAAAGTATTTACAGACAGAGAAGAAAGGAGGCATTCCGGTGATGAGCAAAAAATTAAAAGATGAAAGTGGACAATCGATTGTGGAATTTGCGATTATTGTTCCTATTTTGCTGACATTGTTGTGTGGCGTGTTGGATTTTGGATGGATATATGTCAATCAATATAAAGTAGAAAATGCAGCATATGCAGGAGCACGGTATGCTTCGCTGTATGTTTCGGATTATGATGCTTCTAATATGAGTGAATTAATTGAAAAAATTGAAAACAGAGTAAAAGAAAATTTATGGAATGGCGGTGATGGTGCTACAGTATCCGTAAATATTACTGATGATAAAATTGGAGTAACAGTAACATATCCGATTAAAAATCTGACGTATGTGGCACAGACATTTTATGGTGAATATTATGATGCTGCATCCAGCAGTGTGGCATCAATTTAAAAAGGAGAAGGCATGAAGAAAATATATATTATTGCAATTGTATCCGCAGCAATATGTGGAATTCTTTTATATAGTTTTTTTAGTGGATATGAAAAAAAGACAGCGATGACGACAGAAGAAAATCAACAAAAGGCAGAACAAATTGTTGTTGCGGCTGAAGACATCGCAGCATATACGGAGTTGACAGAGAAAATGCTGAAAGTAGTTACTGTGTCAGAGGGAAGTGCACACACAAATGCAGCACATACGATTGACGAAGTAATAGGAAAAATTACAGAGAGGGAAATTGTTTCAGGAGAACAGATTCTTACGAATAAGATTTATGAAACAGGAGATTCCGGCACCAGTCTTTCTTATGAGATACCAAAGGGAATGCGGGCGATGACCAAAAATGTTGATATCGAGAAGAATCTGGCAGGATATATGGAAGAGGGGGATTTGATTGATATTATCGGGGTTGATTCATCAGGGAAAGATAAGAAAGAGGTAATGCTTTCAGCAGTGAAAATATTAAGGCTGGGAGAAGTGACAAATAGAGGGGAAGGAAAGGTCAATAGTAATATTACCCTTCTGTTATCTCCAAGTCAGTGTATTAAATTGGCAAATATAGAGGTAACACATGTAGCATTACGTGAAAAAACAGATATATCCGATTAGGAATAAATAAAAATCCCGAAAAATGTTGGCAATATAGAAAAGAAGGTATCGTTATGAAGCAATATAAAATATTTGCGTTAGCATCTATAGAAAATGAAGGAAAAATCGAAAACATTTTAGATACACAGAAGTTTCAATGCATAGAATCGCTTCTATTAGATAAAAAAAGTGTAGGAAAAATTATGAATAATGCCGTGGATGCGTTGGTGGTTATGGCAGATAAATTAACAAAAGAAGACTGTTTGTTGCTAGAAGAAGTATATATGGCAAGGAAGAATCTGGTTATGGTTTTAATTACTCAGGTATGTGATATTGATACGCTTACAGAAGCTATGTCCTGTGGCATTAGAAAAGTTCTTACCAGTGACATGGAAGAAAATGAAATTAGTGACAGTATTATTGCAGAAATTAAAAAAAGCAGAAATCGGGGAAATGATTCAAAACAAAAACAGCATGATTCAAAAATCCTTTCTATATTTGGAACAAAAGGTGGTGCAGGAAAGACAACTGTAGCAGTTAATCTGGCAGTGGCTTTGCAGAAAAAAGGAAAGAAAGTTTTGCTCTTTGATTTAGATTTACAATTTGGGGATGTGGGGGTATTTATGGATGCCCCGTCCATTGACACTATTTCTGATCTGGTAAGTGAAGGAGAGTTTGATTTATCTACGATAGAGAGTTATTTATTTACACATTCTTGTGGAGTACAACTGCTTTTGGCACCGCAATCACCGGAGTTTGCAGAGCTGGTAAAACCAGAGCATATTAATAAAATTGTGGATGAAGTGAAAGGTTCTTTCGATTATATTATATTTGATCTGGGACCGACATTGGATGAGTGTGTTCTTCAGGCATTGGAAGTGTGTGATACGATTTATTTTATTGTAACTCCGGAAATCTCTACATTGAAAAATACAAAAACTTGTATGAATGTACTTTCCACATTAGAACTGGCACAAAAAGTAAAGTTTATATTAAACAAAGACGGGGATTCCTATGTGAAGAAAAAAGATATGGAGGCTGCTTTGGATGACGAAATCGTTTTAGTAATTCCAAGTGAACCAAAGAATACAATCGCTAGTATTAACAGGGGAGTTCCGATGGTGATAGCAAATCCAAAATCTAAGGCAAGCAAAGAGATTATACGATATGTAAACAATGACAGCATTTAGGAGGCAGTTGTATGAATTTGATGGAGAGAATGGAAAAGAAAAATACCTCCGATAGCAAAAAAGAAGAAAACGTAGAAAAATCCATAAAATTTGCAGATAAAGAAAATAATAGAGACCAGGGAATTTTTCATAATGAACAGCAAAATACCAAAAATGGTATCAGTGAATATGCACAGGTTATTGATGAAACCCACAAGGAAGTTGCAACTATGCTGGCAAAGATGGATAGTGTCACAGAAACTGATTTGGAATCCCTGATAGATGAATTTATTACAGAAAATTATCCGGAAATTGGAAGGATGGACAAAGGTTATATTACCAAGTCCGTGCAAAATGAAATTACAGGATTGGGGCCATTAGAAGATTTGATTGGTGATAACAGTGTCAGTGAAATTATGGTGAATGGTCCAAATCAGGTTTATGTGGAGCGAAAAGGTAAATTGGTTTTGTCGGATGTAAAATTTCAGGATGAAGAACATGTGAGGCGCATTATCGACCGGATTGTATCGCCTTTAGGAAGAAGAATTGACGACTCTAATCCTATGGTAGATGCAAGATTGAAAGATGGTTCCCGTGTAAATGCAATTATTCCCCCTCTGGCACTTTGTGGTTCGACCATAACGATCAGGAAGTTTTCAGATACCCCGCTTACGATCGAAAATCTGATGGGTTTCGGTTCGTTGTCACCGGAAATGGCAGGCTTTTTGGAGGCAGGCGTCAGAGGAAAATTAAATATATTAGTATCTGGTGGTACCGGCTCAGGAAAAACAACATTGCTAAATGTGTTGTCTGCATTCATTCCACATGATGAACGAATTGTTACAATCGAAGATGCAGCGGAACTGAAATTGATGCAGGACCATGTGGTATCCTTAGAGAGCAGACCGGCGAATTTGGAAGGTATTGGTGCAATTACCATTCGTGACTTGGTACGAAACGCACTTCGTATGAGACCGGATCGAATTGTAGTTGGTGAAGTTCGTGGAGGGGAAACCTTGGATATGCTTCAGGCAATGAATACCGGTCATGATGGTTCCCTTACAACAGCTCATGCGAACTCTGCAAGAGATGCCTTGGCACGTATTGAGACAATGGTTATGATGGCAGGAATGGATCTTCCGGTGACTGCTATCAGACAACAGGTGTCAGGAGCTTTGGATTTAGTGGTTCAGCAGGCCCGTTTACGGGATGGCAGCAGAAAAATAACAAGTATTTGTGAGATTACCGGAATGGAGGGGGATATTATTACAACACAGGAAATCTTTCGATATGTGGTAGATGGCATGGACAATGATAATAAGTTTATTGGTCATTTTGAGAGTACTGGTGTTGTGCCACATTGCAGTGAGAAAATAAAGTCTAACGGAGTGGAAGTTAATAACAGATGGTTCTTTGAGGAGTAGAAAGAGAGAATAAGTTATGATAATTGCAATGATTATAGTGTGTGCCATGATATTTTTCTTCTGTATCTTCACCATTATTTTATCTGGTACGTTAAAGGATAAAATGGAGGTGGAAGATAGAATCAAAGGATTTGTGTTTTTAGATAAAGAAAAACATCAGAAGACAGCACAAAAAAGAAAAAAAATAAAAGATAAAAAAAATAAAGTTATGAAAACCAGAAAAGAACTGGCGCAAATAGAGAGTGAACTTTACAATGTGGGAATTCGTATGCCGGTGCAGCAATTTCTGATAATTTGGATAGGAATCACTATTGCAGTGCCAACAATTCTTGTATTGGCAGGTGTTAACAAAGTGATAGGGTTTGTCATAGCATTAATTATTGCCTTTGGACCAATGCTTTTTGTAAAACAGAAAAAGAAGAAGAGAAAGACAAAGCTGGAAAGCCAGTTGGTGGAGGCAATCAGTGTATTGGGAAATGCACTAAAGGCAGGACATTCTTTTCAGTCAGCGATGAATAACATTGCAACAGATATGGAAGCACCAATTTCTGAAGAATTCGAAAGAGTTTTTAAAGAAACACAGCGTGGCATGACTATGGAAGAAAGTATGAACCGGATGGTGGAACGCACAGGAAGTGAGGATCTGGATATGTTGTGTACAGCAATTGTTATACAGCGCAAGGTAGGAGGAAATCTTGCAGATGTACTAGAAAAAATATCAGAAACCATTCAG
This sequence comes from uncultured Eubacterium sp., assembly GCA_947573465.1. GTDB lineage: Bacteria > Bacillota > Clostridia > Lachnospirales > Lachnospiraceae > Eubacterium_G. The sequence continues at coordinate 7,009 of CANPET010000005.1, read as the reverse complement.
AGCCGTATCAGTCTTCGTATGGAAATTAAAACAAGGACTGCCAGTGGGAGACTGTCAGGTTATATTGTAGGTGCTCTTCCGTTTTTGCTTTTAGCTATTATGAGTGTATTAAATCCGGATTATGCATCAGGTTTAATTGAAACAGATATTGGTCATATTATGCTGGCAATAGGACTTGTGCTGGAGTGTATTGGGTTTGTAGTAATTAGGAAAATAGTTGCAATTAAGTATTAAAGGAGAAAAATCTATGGCTCTATTGATATCAATAATGTGTTCTATTACGGTATTTCTTTTCCTTATAATTGTTCTTTGCAATGCGGGACAGAAAGGTGAGTGGAAAAGACGACGGATTAATGGTGTTAAAAATGTCAGTGAAAAGTCCGGGAAAAAAAGTAATACAGAAGAAAAGAAAAAAGTAAAAGAAAAAATTCAGCAATACTTTAAAAATAGCAAAAAGAAAAAAGCAGGAAAAAACAAAAAGAAAAGAGAAAAAAATAATAAGAAGACTTCTGTGATTGAAGGAATGTTGGAGATGACAGGAACAGAACTGACAGCGGAACAGTTTTCTATGATAAAAATCGTGTTGGCTGCAATATTGATGGTTGTTGCTGTGATTGTATGTAAAATATTAAATCTTGGCATGGTACATCTGGTTCTTGCTATGGCTATTGTAGGACTGATAGGGATTATTCTTCCTAGCAGATGGCTGAAAATGAAAGCATCTAAAAGAAAAGAAAAGTTAAGACAGCAGCTGCCGGATGTTATGGATTTGTTGATTGTAAGTGTTGAAGCAGGATTGGGATTTGATGCAGCCTTACTTCGTCTGTATGAAAAAAATAAATCAGAATTAATGACAGAATTGATACAGGCCACTAGAGATATTCAGCGTGGAATGAGCAAAAAAGAAGCTTATGAGAGCCTTGCCAAGAGATGTAACTTAAAAGAATTGACTACGTTTCTGACAGCTTTAGTACAGGCAGACCAGTTAGGTATTTCTATAAAGTCTGTGTTAAAGGTACAGGCAGAAAATCTGCGAAAAGAGCGAAAACAGCGGGCAGAGGAAAAGGCACTGAAAGCCCCAGTAACAATGCTTGTACCGATGGTTTTATTTATTTTTCCGGTGATATTTATTATATTACTGGGACCGGCGGTACTAAATATTATGGAAGTGTTTGGAAAATGAGGATATGTTTATGAAGAAAGTGGAACTTTATCGTGAAAATCAAAAAATAATAAATATTCATGTGGCAGATAGTTTTTGGACACGGTTTAAGGGGTTGATGGGGAAAACGTCAGAGCAAGTTGAAAAAATTGGTGGATTGTGGATAAAACCTTGTTCCCAGATTCATATGTTTTTTATGAAGACACCAATAGATGTAGTCTATTTGGATAGTAAAAATAAAATTATAAAAATTGAACATGAAGTTCCTACATGGAAATGCTGCAAGAAAGTCAGGGGAAGCAAAAGTGTAATGGAGTTACCAAAGGGTGCTGCAATCCGGTTGGAACTAAAAGAAAACGAACAGTTGGAGGTATTATAATGATGGGCAATGATGGAAACATGACAATTGAAAAATTAAGAGCAGAGGTGGAGAATGAGCATCGTTTTAAAAGCGTGCGCCGTGGGTATGATAAAAAGGTAGTGAATGCGTATCTGGAAGAGATGGAAGAAAAACATCAGCAGCAACTGGAACTTGAGAGAGAAAAGACGAAGGCGGTGCAAAATAAAAACCATCAGTTAATGGAACAGATAGACAAGATGAATGAAAAAATAGATATTTTGATTAACAAATTAGAAAACAGGGAAGCTACAGAAAATGCAGTGGTAGAGAGTATGATGAATGGTTTGAAAGAAACAAATAACAGTCTGATGGAAGAAAATACCAAGAAGCAGATGAAAATTGCAGAATTGGAAGCAGGTATTCAGGCTATGAAAGTAGAAGTTATGAACTATACAGAGATGCTTTCGGCATTAGATAAAAAACTAAAAGATTTGTTAAATGAAAAAATCAATGAATGCAATGATGTGATTAATGCCTGGGAGGTGCAGTTCGAACAGACAAAAAATGATATTAAGAATAAAATAGGAGCTTGAGGATACATCAATATAAAAAGGTAAATCAGAGAGTCAATGCTCTGATTTACCTTTTTATTGTAATATATTCTTATATATCAATTCCAACTTTTATTTCTAAAAATTTCAGGATATCGTCATAAACTTCTTTGCAGTTTTTTTCATTAAATAATTCGTGGCGCATATCGTCATATAATTTAGAAAAAGTATTTGGATATCCACAACTCTTTAAGTGGGATACAGCCTTCTTAAAAGCTTTGTCACTACGCCTGCAAGGGTCTTTTGCGCCGGATACAAACATTACAGGCAAGGAAGGATTTTTACTGGTCCAGCCTAACTTGCTGTAAACAGTCTGGTCCAGATTGGTGAGTGCATAATATCCGTTTAATGTGAAAGGAACACCACAAAGTGGATCTTTATTGTAATCCTCTACAACGCTTCTGTCAGAAGAAAGCCATGCATTAAGAATACCTTCTTTTTCAAAAGGTTTCTCGAAAGGACCATTAATCATATGCTCAATCATTGGACTTCTGTAATGCCAGCCTCTGAATAAAGCAAGAAAACGAATCAATCTTTTACCGATACCGGACAATGGATTGTGAGAAGGTGAACCGCTAATTACGACGGCATCAATTTCTCTGGAATGTTTTTTTAAATAAGCTCTGGAAATCAATGAACCCATACTATGTCCGATGAGAATTAATGGAAGTCCCGGATATTCTCTCTTTAAAAACATAGTAAATTCATGGACGTCATCAATTAAACCTTTGTATCCGTCTTCTCCAAAGTATCCAAGATCGTCTTCGGTAAGAATATTCTCACCATGTCCCCTTATGTCTGTGATAGCACAGATAAATCCTTTTTGGTTAAAATAACTCATGGTTTTTTCGTAGCGCTGCCTTTTTTCGCACATGCCATGAACAAATTCTATAATACCGATGGGTTTCATACCATCTGGTGGATAGGTAATTGTACTAGGTCTCATAAATATACCCCGCTTATATTGTTACAAGTATTAATCTTCAATATCCATTCCTTCTGTTGTGTAAACAGTTCTCTTTCTTGCCATTTCGACATTTTCAAGATATTCGTCATATGTTGTAATCTTATCAATTAACTTGCCATTTACAATTTCCATAATACGGTTTGCAGTTGTCTGTACTACCTGATGGTCTCTTGATGAGAAGAGAAGTACACCAGGGAACTTAATCAGACCGGTATTCAATGCTGTAATACTTTCCATGTCTAAATGGTCAGTCGGTTCATCAATTACTAAAACATTTGCACCGCTTATCATCAACAGTTTTGAAAGCATAACACGGACTTTCTCACCACCGGAAAGAACACGGACTTTCTTAACACCGTCATCACCTGCAAAAAGCATACGTCCAAGGAAGCCACGTACATAAGTAGCATCTTTGATTTCTGAGTATTGTGTCAGCCAGTCAACGATTACATCATCACAGTCAAAGTCTCTTGTGTTATCTTTTGGGAAATAAGACTGACTAGTTGTAATACCCCATTTGTAATCGCCCTCGTCCGGTTCCATCTGTCCCATAAGAATCTGGAATAATGTAGTCTTTGCCAGACCGTTAGAACCAACAAAAGCAACCTTATCTTCACGTCCGATTGTAAAAGAAATGTCATCTAAAACTTTTACCCCATCAATGGTTTTGGAAAGATGTTCTACAGTCAGAACTTCATTTCCGATTTCTCTGTCAGGTCTGAAGTCAATATATGGATATTTACGGCTGGAAGGTTTGATATCATCCAGTTCAATTTTTTCTAATGCACGTTTTCTGGAAGTCGCCTGTTTTGATTTAGAAGCATTGGCACTGAATCTCTGAATAAAATCCTGTAATTCCTTAATCTTTTCTTCTTTCTTTCTGTTGGCTTCTTTCATCTGTTTTACAATCAACTGACTGGATTCATACCAGAAGTCATAGTTTCCGGCATAAAGCTGAATCTTTGCATAGTCAATATCAGCAATCTGTGTACATACTTTATTTAAGAAGTATCTGTCATGGGATACGACGATAACGGTATTTTCAAAGTTAATCAGAAATTCTTCTAACCATGCAATGGCGTCTAAATCTAAATGGTTGGTAGGCTCATCCAAAAGTAAGATATCCGGATTACCAAACAATGCCTGAGCTAATAATACTTTGACTTTTAATGTACCATTCAAATCTTTCATAAGACTATAGTGGTGTTCTGTATCTACGCCTAATCCGTTTAAAAGAGTCGCAGCATCTGCCTCGGCATTCCATCCATCCATTTCTGCAAATTCAGCTTCTAATTCGGATGCTTTAATACCATCTTCGTCTGTAAAATCCTCTTTCATATATATAGCATCTTTTTCTTTCATAATATCATACAGACGCTGGTTTCCCATAATTACGGTATCAAGGACAGTCTGGTCATCATATTGGAAATGATCCTGTTTTAAGAATGACAGACGTTCACCCGGAGTGATGATTACTTCACCGCTGGTAGGCTCAATTTCTCCTGTTAAGATTTTCAGGAATGTAGATTTTCCTGCTCCGTTTGCACCGATGAGTCCATAACAATGACCCGGAACAAATTTTATATTAACTTCTTCAAATAATGCTTTTTTTCCGAAACGTAAAGAAATATTACTTGTACTTATCATTTCAAAATCTCCTTATTCTATACTATTTGCTCATCAAAGTATATCAGTTTTTATTGATTAAAGCAACGTTATAAGGGAAATAGAGGTGTTCCTGGAAAAAAATAGATGAATTATAAAATTAGTCGTTAAAAATGAGAGTAAATATGGTATGATGATTAGTAGTATTTGATAATCACAGTAAATGATAGACTGGATGCGAAGGTAAAGTTAACATATTAACAGATAGAGACAAATTATGAGACCGGGAAAGGAAAGGCACATGAACAATTTAAATGATATAAAGGTATATAGAGGAAATCCATTAATAATGGGAGCTACAGTCATTGGAGACAGCGTTAATTTTGCAATTACTGCAAAGGTGGGAAGTGATTGTCAGGTTATTTTGTATCAAAAAGGAGAGGATAAGGAGGCTTTCAGAATTCCTTTTGAGAATGCACAGGTCATAGGAAATGTTTATGCTATGAGTGTATCCGGATTGGATTATAACAAATATGACTATAATTTTTGCGTAAATGGAGAGGTTGTTGTAGATAAATATGCTAAGGCATTGTCCGGCAAAAAACAGTGGGCATCTGAAAGTCAAAATATAAAAGCAAGTATTGTGACAGATGATTATGACTGGCAGGGTGATGCACCATTGTGTGTTCCGTTTGAAGATACGATACTTTATCGTCTGCATGTGAGAGGGTTTACAAAGCATAGCAGTTCTAAAGTAAAACATAAAGGCACTTATCTTGGAATTGTGGATAAGATTCCTTATTTAAAAGAACTTGGAATTACTATGATTGAGTTAATGCCGGCATATGAGTTTAATGAGATGAAAAAAGAGCAGGTAACATCTATGCGTGGACAGTTCCAAATAGAAAATCCCACATTGAATTATTGGGGCTATACAGATGGTTATACTTTTGCACCGAAGGCTGCTTATGCCTTTTCTAATAAGGTAGGTGGAGAAGTAGAAGAGTTTAAATATATGGTAAGAGAGCTCCATAAAAATGGGATTGAGGTGTCTATGGAATTTTTCTTTCCACAGGGAACAAATCCTAAGGAAATATTAGATTGCCTTCATTATTGGGTAATGGAATATCATATTGATGGAATTCATGCCAATTGTGAAGAGGCAGTGATGCGCATGATTCAGACAGATGATTTGCTTTGCACTACAAAGATTTTTACATATAGCTTTGCAGCAGATACTGATTTTTATCATTGTAGTACGGATACGAGAAATCTTGCAAATTTTAATGATGATTTTATGATTGCTGCAAGAAGATTTATTAAGGGAGATGAGGATCTCCTTAATACAATTTCTTATAAAGTAAAATCTAATCCGCCAGGAGTTGCTATTGTAAATTATGTAGCAAATCATAATACATTTACATTATATGATACAGTGTCTTATGACAAAAAATATAATGAATTAAATGGAGAAAACAATCAGGACGGTGCAGTCTATAATTACAGTTGGAATTGTGGTGCAGAGGGTGATACAAGAAAACGGAAAGTAATGGACCTTAGAAGAAAACAGATTAAGAATGCGTTATGTCTTGTACTGCTGAGCCAAGGTGTTCCAATGATATATGCAGGTGATGAAATGTGTAATTCACAGAAAGGAAATAATAATCCTTATTGTCTGGATAATGAGATTTCATGGACGAATTGGAATACTACAGCAATAGCAAGGGATATTCTTGAATTTACAAAAAGTTTGATACGCTTTAGAAAACAGCACAAGGTGCTGCACCTAAAGGATGAGACCAGACAAATGGATTACAAGTCATATGGATTGCCGGATATGTCATATCATGGTACGAAAGCGTGGTATGCAGACTTTAGTCATTTTAACAGACATTTTTCTACGATGTACTGTGGGAAGTATGCACTAGATTATACCGGAGAGGATGAACCGGATATGTATATTGCGTACAATATGTATTGGGAAGAACAGAAATTTGGCGTGCCATCTGCCAGAAGTAAGCGGAGATGGACAATAGCATTTTCTACAAGTACCGAGCAGTCAGAAAAAGAGATTGAGAGGACACTGACGGTACCAGGACGAAGTGTAACAGTACTTATCAGTGAAAAATAATGTGGCTGAAAAAAATAAAATCACAAAAGACTCATTGAAATAGGACGAAACGGAGAGTAGAGAAGTGAATGAATTAAATGAGAAAGGCATTGCGAAATTTATTAACTTAGATAAGTGGGGACTGAGTAGTTTTGCTTTAAAGATAATTGCTGTTGTCACGATGGTGACAGATCATTTTGCAATATTATTTTTA
>CANPET010000004.1 GCA_947573465.1 uncultured Eubacterium sp. | reverse complement strand
CCATCCTCTTCAGAATCAAAATCGTATGTTACACAGAATGGTGTTCCGATTTCATCCTGACGACGGTATCTCTTACCAATCGCTCCTCTGTCATCATATTCACAGTTATAATATTTGCTCAGTTCTGCAAATACTTTTTCTGCACCTTCATTTAATTTCTTTGATAGTGGAAGAACACCAATCTTAACTGGTGCAAGAGCCGGATGGAAATGAAGAACTGTACGGGTATCAGGTTTTTCTTCTGTTCCGATTTCTTCCTCATCATATGCTGCACAAAGGAACGCAAGTGTTACTCTGTCAGCACCGAGGGATGGTTCAATAACATATGGCACATATCTTTCATGCTTTTCGTCATCAAAATATGTTAAATCTTCTTTTGAAGTATTGATATGCTGTGTTAAGTCATAATCCGTTCTATCGGCAATACCCCAAAGTTCTCCCCAGCCAAATGGGAATAAGAACTCAATATCTGTTGTAGCCTTTGAGTAGAATGACAATTCTTCCTTGTCATGATCTCTCAGTCTCATTTCATCTTCCTTAATTCCAAGACTTAATAACCAGTCACGGCAGAATCCTCTCCAATACTCAAACCATTCTAAATCTGTGTCCGGCTCGCAGAAGAATTCTAATTCCATCTGCTCAAACTCTCTCGTTCTAAATGTAAAGTTACCTGGTGTAATCTCATTTCTAAATGACTTACCAATTTGTCCAATACCAAATGGAATCTTCTTTCTTGACGTTCTCTGAACATTTTTAAAGTTTACAAAAATTCCCTGAGCTGTTTCCGGTCTCAGATATACGGTGTTCTTGGCATCTTCTGTTACGCCCTGGAATGTTTTAAACATCAGGTTAAACTCACGAATATCTGTAAAGTTGTGCTTTCCACACGAAGGACAGCAGATATTTTTTTCTTCTATGTAGGAAGCCATCTGTTCATGCGACCATGCATCCACAGACTCTTCTATTGTAATTCCATTTTCATCCATGTAATCTTCAATTAATTTATCTGCTCTGAATCGCTCATGACATTCTTTACAATCCATCAATGGATCTGAAAAACTTCCAAGATGTCCGGATGCAACCCATGTCTGTGAATTCATAAGAATGGCACAGTCAACACCTACATTATATGGATTCTCCTGAATAAATTTTTTCCACCATGCTTTTTTTACGTTGTTCTTTAACTCAACACCTAAGTTTCCATAATCCCAAGTATTAGCAAGTCCTCCATAAATCTCTGAACCAGGATAAACGAATCCTCTGCTTTTTGCTAATGCTACAATTTTGTCCATTGTCTTTTCCATAATATCTCTCCTTACTTTTTACATGTACAGGCATTCCTGCTTTTTATCATATTTAAATGTTTTCCCTTTTAATAGATAATATAACTCAAATCATCTTCTGCTTTTGCAGTAGTAATCATTCCATCCTCATTCACCTGACAGTTATCACTTATATATTTTATATCACCATCTATCTGGACAGAATACTGACCATTTAATATTAGAATTTCGCTGTCGCCCATTTTTTTGATATCACTCTCTGTAAGACTTTTCTTCTTATCAAGCGAAACAAAATCACCTTTTATTTTAACATCACCTCTGTCTCGAATCTTTCCAGCAAAGAAATTAGTGTCTTCCTTATTAAAATCTTTTATATATTCATTAAAATCATATACCGTAGCCATCTTCAAAACCAGATATGCCACTTTATCTTCCACATCAAACCTGTCTATCTGAATTGCATCATCTACAGATGCTGCGTCACTGGCATTATAATCTTCAACTTCTTCATTAATGTACTTTTCTAATGCCTCTTCATCATAGTCACCACTTTTGAAGCTTTCACCTACACCATAGGTCACTGCCCCATCTTCATCTATATAAATAGCATTTGTTCCTTCTTTCAGTTCAATATCTCCTACCTTGTTACCACAGCCTGTAAGCCCTGCTGCCATCACAAAAATCATAGAAAATATTAAAGCGTTTTTTTTAATGTACTTCATTCAATCTCCTCCTGTTTATCGGCATAGCATACCTAATTAGTAATTTTAAACTTAATGGACTTTAATTTCAATACAAATTTTACATAAAACTTGTATAATATTTGTATAATTCTATGGCAATCTGACCACTATCTTCAAAATAATATCATATAAAATCCAGAGAATTAAATTTTTTGTCCACTACCTTTTTTATGTATTCTCCAATAATATTTTCCATCTGCTCTAACACGTTTTCTTTTACCTGAAAAGTATATAACTTATTGATTGGTGATGTAATAATGTATTGAAGTGCATAGATTGTAGATGCTTCCAATAATTTATCCTGTTTTATACTACCATGGCACTGTCTGCACAATACAGAATTATGATTCAAATCAAAATAATCTAAATTGTCTTTTGACCCACACATTCCACATTCAAAAACATTTGGATACTCTCCATTCAAAACCAATGTCTTCAATTCATAAATGCATCGAATCAGTCTGTTTTGTATTATTCCTTTACTCAGTGCTTTCATAGAAAGATATAACAGTTCCAAAGTATCTCTTGCCTCAATACCTTCTCTTCCATAATAATCAGCCAATTCCAGAAAATACATTCCTAAATACATACTGTCAATATCGCTCATGGAATTACTGAAATAATCGCTGATTTTCATTCCTGTTACTGTGTAGGCATTTCTTCCACGATACAATGTAAACTCACCAAAAGCCATCGGCTGGCTGCCTCCAAGATATTGACTTGTCGGCTTTCTTGCTCCTCTTGCAAATGCTGTTATCTTTCCAAATTCTTTAGTCAGAATCACAAGACGTTTATCATATTCACTTATAGGTGTCCCGGAAATTACCATTCCCACTGCCGTCATTGTCTCTACCATCTCTATCGCCTTCTATCTTAGAAATAAAGTTCTCTCTTGCTTCGTTTACCTTTTTCTCCTGCGCATATTTTAAATAATCTTCTACCTTGCCTGTTGTTTCAAATACTCTCCAGCTATCCAAATTATCCATCTTATCCTCCTTGTAATTCAATCTATCTTTATAATTTCCAAGGATGGATATTGTATGCATGATATTTCCTTTAAGAAAATAATGGAAACTGTTTATAAATACTGGTAGGTTTCATTATTTGTCTTCTTTATATCCATAATTTTTCATCAATAATTCGCTGTCTCTCCAGTCTTTTCGCACCTTTACCCAAATCTGCAGATTCACTTTTGTATCCAGTTGCTGCTCGATTTCATACCTTGCATTAGTACCTATTTTTTTCAACATACTACCCTGTTTGCCAATAATAATTCCTTTATGAGAATCTCTCTCACATATAATCGTTGCCTCAATATCATAAATATCTTTGTGGCGTCTTTTTTTCATTCGTTCAATGGTTACTGCAATACCATGAGGGATTTCCTCATCCAGTGCATGTAATGCTTTTTCCCGAATCAACTCTGCAACAATCTGTCTCATAGGCTGGTCAGTCACAGTATCTTCATCATAGTACATCGGACCTTCCGGAAGATATTTAAATATCTGTTCCACTATGGTATCTACATTTTTTCCACGAAGTGCTGATGCAGGAATAATCTCATCAAAATCTAAAATTTTTCTATATGCATCTATAAATGAAAGAACCTCATCCTGTTTGACTGTGTCTGTTTTGTTAATTACCAAAATGACCGGCACTTGAATATCTTTCAACTGCTCTGCAATATGCTGCTCTCCTGCTCCGATAAATGTATCCGGCTCAACCAGCCACATAATCAGATCTACTTCCTTTAAAGTTTTTTCTGCGACACTGACCATATATTCACCCAGTTTATTTTTCGCCTTATGAATCCCCGGTGTGTCAAGAAATACAATCTGTCCCTCATCGCATGTGTATACTGTTTGTATTTTATTTCTTGTCGTCTGTGGCTTCTTTGATGTAATCGCAATCTTCTGACCAATAATCTGATTCATCAATGTTGATTTTCCAACATTTGGTCTGCCAATTAGTGCTACAAATCCTGACTTAAATCCTTTTTCCATGTATTTATCCTCTATTTCTTTCTTCATGTACAGCTTACTGCTTTTCTTTATTCAGTGCTTATCCTAATTCCTTAATTTCATTGAATAATTCTTCATCACTTGTAATAGCACTCTTTCCACCAACCACACAGATATGATTCTTCTCCAATGCTTTTTTAAACTTCGGTGCAAGACTTCTTATCTTTTCCACATCTGTTTTCAATACATCTTCTCTTTCTCTTTTCAGCATTTCATAACTGGTTTTACTCATATACTGGGTAAATTCTCTTCCACTTCTGTCAGCAGCACTTAATGGTGTGTCCATATTACTGATTGTGCCGATAATATACTTTCTCATTTCACGCTCGCTGGCATCAAATTGTGCAATAAAGTCCGGTGCATTTAAATAAACGTCACTGGTTCGTTTTAAATTTGGATCGCGATATGAGGAAAACATTACATCCCCACTGCGGGTTACGGAACAATTACAGCCATACGCCCCTCCAAGTACTCTGATATTATTCCACAAATATTCACTGCTCATAATATTTGACAATACCTGCATGCTTCCATCAAAAAATTCAGATGAATCTTCTTTATAATTACCACATCTTGAAACATATTGAACTTGCCCTGAAGTAATAAATCCCTCATTCTTTTCTGTTGGCTCAAATTTCCATCCGTTAAAATGTAGTTCAAAGTCTGTTGGTTCATACATGCTGTCCTGTAACTCACTGACATAATCTTTTACATTTTCGTAACTGTCTCTGCTTCCTGCATAATTGATAATCATGTTGTCTTTTCTGAAGATATACTTCATTGTGTCAGATAATTTATTCATGACTTCTACTTTACATGTATCATAATTTTCCAGAATATCCTCAATAAACTTGTAAAAAGCAATTCCTGATGTCTGTTCCCTAATATAATAATCCTCTGAATAATCTGATACTGCACGCATCCTGCTTGCAATATTACCTGATTGTATAATGATTTTATTTAACCTTGATTTTGTTTCTTCTAGTATTTCTTTCAGTCGCTTATCATCAGAAAAATCAGTTTTTGTTATAACCTCTTTGATAATGCCGATTGCCTTTTCCAACTGACTATCCATAGCCTTTGTATGAACTTCTACCTGATATTTTGCCGTCTTCTCAAGACTATTCACATAAATTCCAGAACTAAATAACAAGCCCCCTAAATTCATGTCAATATCCGTATTCAATTCTGTATACTTTCTATCTGTGTCCATGAAACTTAACACATATTTAAAAAGTCCTACATATGGAACATATTCCATTGGTAAGGTACCAAAATCAAAAGCAATATCCAGATATCCAATACCATTGGTAAACAATTCATTATAAATTGCTGTATATGTCGGTAATTTTTCTTCTTTATATATAAACGGTTTTGGATTTTTTTCAATATCTTCAATCTCTAACAGTGGAATTGTTTCTAACTCTTCCTCTGTTGATGGTGTTTCCTGATACTGCTTTAATGCCTTTGTATCATTAATTAACTGTTCTAATTCTTCCTCAGTCATAGAATCTTTTAATTTCTTTAACTCTTCTGCTAATTTTGCCTCGTTCTTTTCTGTCAGACCTTTCTTTGGTGACATAACAACTGTGGAGCGATGCTGGTTATTCAACAGATATTTTTTAATTAAGTCTTCAAAATAATCTGTATCAATAGCCTTTCTCAATTTATCAAACACTACATTGGTTTCTAGAGAAGAGAATGGATCATTCTCATCGTAAAGCCACGTTCCCATAAGGTTTAGTCCCCAAATAAGCCCTTTCGGAAAACCTCCAAAATCTGCTTCTTTTACTGTAAATTCTAAACTGTTTAATCCTGCTCTCAAAGAATCTTTATTAATTCCTTTTTTTATGATTTTCTCTAACGTTTCATCAATTAACTGGTTTAGTTTTTCTGCATCTTTTTCATTGGCATATTTTGCAGAAATACTATAAATCGGCTGTAATATATCATCTTCGTAAGAGCCGATAATATCTTTACCAATCTTTGCATCAATCAACACCTGTTTCAATGGTGCACCAGGTATTTTCATAATAGCATAATCCAATATCTGAAATGCAATATTTAATTCGATATCTAAACTGTCACCAATGACAAAATTAGAAATTAAAACAGCACTCTCTTCTTCCTTTTCACTATCTGATATCGCAAAGTCTTTTGTCACGAGACAAGGTTCATCAAAGGATTTTTGTTTCTGAATCTCTGAATCAACCTGTAAATAATCATACTTTGACAAATACTCTCTATCAATCCACTCCAGTCTTTCCTCAACATCCATATCTCCATATAAATAAATATAACTATTGGATGGATGATAATATTTTGCATGGAAATCCAGATACTGCCGGTATGTTAATTCAGGAATGAAGTCCGGGTCTCCACCTGACTCACTGCTATAACCATTATCCGGAAAGAGTGACTGCAAAGACACTCTTGATGCCATCCCATCCACAGATGAAAATACACCTTTCATTTCATTATAAACGACACCATTAATGGTAATGTCATCCTCTTTGCTGTCTAATTCATAGTGCCAGCCTTCCTGTTTGAAAATATTTTCTTCTTTATATATATTAGGATGAAATACCGCATCCATATAAACATGCATTAAATTCTTGAAGTCTTTGTCGTTGTAGCTGGCTACCGGATAAACTGTTTTGTCCGGATATGTCATCGCATTTAAAAATGTATTCAGTGAACCTTTTACTAATTCCATAAATGGTTCTTTTACCGGGAACTTATCAGAACCGCAAAGCACCGTATGTTCAATAATATGTGGTACTCCTGTGTCGTCTGTCACTGGTGTTCGAAATCCAATATTAAACACTTTGTTGTCATCATCATTAGATAACACGACAATTCTTGCCCCTGTTTTTTTATGTTTTAATAAGTATGCATCGGAATTTACTTCTTCTATATGTTTATTGATAATAATTTCGTATGCTGATAAATTTTTCAAATTCATTCTTTTCGATTCCTTTCGTTTTCATCAGACGCCAGACAATCTCTCAATTTTTTTACTATTGCGTGGCATTGTATATCTTACCATATTTTTACTATTCTATCCATAAATAAACTTTGTAGGATAATAAAATCATATTTTTTCTAAAGAAAAAGAGTCAATTCAATGTTTGAGCTGACTCTTGTACATTCCTTTATCCAATACAATTCATTATTACACTAATCATCATTTCTTTTTCATCTGGTTTTGATTCGGCTATCATAATAGTCAATGCTACTAATGTATGGTCATCAATTAATTTGTTTCCATCCGAAAATAAAACGCCATTTTTATCAAGAAAATATAAAAATATTGTAGCTGCAATTCTTTTATTTCCATCTGAAAAACTATGGTTTTTTGTAATAAAATACAACAAATTAGCCGCTTTTTCTTCTAAAGATGAATATACATCTTCTCCACCAAAACTTTGATAAATATTACCAATGCTCCCCTTAAAAGAATCATCTTTTTCATTTCCAAAAAGTTCCGATTCATTTCCAAACCTCATCTTGTCTATCACACGCCTGCATTCTTCATAAGTCAATACATAGATTGCCTGATTACCTTTCGGTCGTTTCATTGTCTGATGGTCGTATTCATCCAATAAATCCAGTGCCACACTGTACCTTTCAATTACATTCAAAACTTGTTTGGCATCTAAACTATTTTCAGTTCTTTTCATAATTCGTATTACTTCTCCCAATTGATTCATACGATTATTATTTACTGCATAACCTTCCAATATGTACTGTTTTAATACTGAATTTGCCCATTTTCGAAATGCGATACCTCGTTTGGATTTTACTCTGTAACCAACAGAAATAATCATATCCAAATTATAATATTCAATGTTTCTCTTTACTTCACGTTCCCCTTCTTTTTGAACTGTCGCAAATTTTGCGACAGTTGAAGAATCAAGTTCTTCCTTTAATGCATTGTTTATATGTTTTCCTATAGTTTTAACATCTCTTTCAAATAACTCAGCCATTTGATTACGTGTCAACCATACCGTATCCTGATCTGGTGTTACATTTACTTCTAAAACCAATTCCCCACTTTCAAATAATGCAATTTCATTTTTCAACTCTTTTTCCATAATATGTACCTCCTAAATTCAAACTAACCGTGTCGTTATCATCCACAAAAACTCCTTTTTCAACTTTTTTCCTCAATAATGTGTAATAATTGCACTGCCCAAAATGTCAAATCACACCATATAGCAGTATCTTTTTTATAACTAGGCTCAAGTGCTACTTCAGTATATGGTCCTGGATATTTTAAACTTTCTTTAAATCGACGCTTTTGATAAGAACTTTCAAAATCAAGACGCAAAATACCATCTTCTCCTAATGCTTCTTTAACAACTTCTGCGCTCTTTCTTACAACATCGATTTCATCGCCTCCAACCATTGCTAAATGTGTTAATGTCTTTCTCTGTGCAACATCTCCTACTTTATTTATCTCAAATGCTTTGAACGGGACAACATAAGCCCATAATGGCCCATAATATTTACTTCCAATTTTAATCGCCATACTATTATTGTCATTCATAATCTTGTCGTGATAGTTAATGGCTTTTGCTATTTTCCCAATACTTTCGTCGTTTCGCCACGACTCTGTATGAGCCAATGTTTCCAAATGATACTGACAAGGAAAATAAACATCTTGCTCAATGTACGGACAATTATATTTTTTCTTTGAATTCGGATTGAATGTTGTTATATCTTCAAGTCTATTGATATGTAAAAGACTTTCAAATGCCTTATATGATGTTTCCACAAATGGTTTTACATCTTCGTCATCACCATATCCCATAAGTGCCTGACAAGTATAAATTAACACCATTAATCCTCCACCATTATTAAGACCTAAATAACGATTTTCAAATCTAGGTATCTCTGGTGGAATATACGAAAATTCTTCTTTAAGAATCTCTTGATTTTTCAATGCTTTTACATAACCTTCAATAATCGGATGCTCTTTCGGAATAGCATAATAAGATAACAATCTTGCAGCCGCTTCTCCATCCTGTAATGGTGTTTCATGCAAAACTTGTCCCTTCCAATTATCCCAACTATGCATTCCACTACCAATATATCCATTTGGCTTAACGTAACTTTCTACAAGTTTAAAATGTGGAAGTTGATAAATTCTCTCTAACAAATTTTCTTCTTCATTTTGGGTTAAATCCTTTAATATTTCTTTTCTTAATCGATATTGGATAACCGGTCCTGCATTTTCTAACAAAAAATCTATTGACTTATTCATTACCTTTTGTTTCATACTACTTGTCCTTTGTCTTATTTTCTAATTCTAAAAAACGATCAAAATCACTTTCAAAAAGTTTATCTTGCGCAATACGATATTTTTCAAATTCACTTTCTGCATGAAGTTTAGCCATTTCTGCTGATATTTTTCCCTTATCATGAAGAATTCCATAATCCATCATATTTAAAAATCCATTTAAGCGTTCTTCCCAATCCTTCATCGTCATCGGAATATGCCTTTTCGCTTGAATTTCTGCCAGATCCAAATATGCAGATACCAGTCTAGATAATATTCCTAACTCCTCTTCTGTAAGATAGTTTTTTGCTACTGAAACATCATATTTATGAATTTTACTCGTAGGAGAACCTTCCCATGTAGTCAATCCCATATTTTCTTTTTCAGCATTTGCACGATTATAGATTATTTCTGCCGCAGTATTTCCATGCACAGCAAAATGCATCTTATTTTGTACCGCCGCAAAAAATCTCTTTGTTGTATCAGATGAAGAATCATAGTCTAATGCTGTTGCATATATATCAGTAATTTTTTGATAAAATTTGCGCTCTGATAACCGGATTTCACGAATGCGTTCAAGCAGTTGTTCAAAATATTGTTTTGTCAAAACTGTCCCACCATTTTTTAATCGTTCATCATCCATTGCATACCCTTTTATGGTATATTCTTCAATAATATTTATGGCCCATTTACGAAATTGTACTGCTTTTGGAGAATCAACTTTATTTCCAACTGCTATTATCGCTTTCAAATTATAATGCTTTGTATTATATTTTTTCCCATCTTGAGCAGTTATTCGAAAATTTCGAATAACTGAATTCTCATCTATTTCTCGATCATCAAATAATTTTTTCAAATGATAATTAATAGTATTTGTTTCCACATCATACAGCAAGCCCATCATCTTTTGTGACAACCATACATTTTCATCAGCATATATTGCTTCAACTCCACTTTCACCTGTAGCTGTAATAAAAGTCAAATATTCTGCCGCACTAGATTTTATTTCATTCTTTTTCATCACTTCCCTCCTTTTTTTCGAACATTCGTTTGTTTATATATTAACATATTTATTTTAATAAGGCAATTACAATCCTTAAATGAAACCCGTTAAATAAAAAACTAAATTCTATGCGTAAAATATTTGTTTCCTTACATTTCCTCCGGACATTCCATTCCTAATAATCCACATGCATCCTTTAAAACCATCTGCACCAAATTCGTAACGTGTAATCGTGCTTGTTTTGTCTCTTCCTCTGCTTGTAAAATCGGACACTCATGATAGAATTTGTTAAATGCCGTTGCCAAAGAAATAATATATCTTGCCACTATGGAAGGTTCATACTTTTCTGCTACATTCAGAATTGCTTCCTCATAACCACTCAGTATTTTAATCAATGAATATGTCGCATTATCTGTTAAAGCAGCATAGTTGATATCTTTTAAATTCATATTTTGCCCTGCTTTACGCAAAATACTTTTTGCACGAGCATAAGTATATTGCGCATAAGGACCCGTTGTTCCTTCAAAATTAAGAACGTCTTTCCATGAAAATTCCACATTCTTGATTCGCTGATTAAATAAATCATGGAATATAATCGCTCCCACGCCAACCATTTTCGCTACATTTTCTTTATCCTTTAAGTCTGGGTTCTTTTTCTGAATCGCTTTATCTGCACGTTCAATGGCTTCTTTTAAAATATCTTCTGCATAAATAATGTTCCCACTTCTTGTAGAGAGTTTCTCACCTGCTAAACTCACCAATCCATAAGGAATATGAACCAATCCCTCTACCCAATCATATCCCATCAATTCTATTGCTTTAAATACTTGTTTAAAATGTAATGATTGTTCTAATCCTGTTACGTATAAACATTTTTCAAAGTTATATGTCTTTTTACGATACAAAACCGCTGCAATATCACGGGAATGATAAATAGAGCTTCCATCACTTTTCGTAATCAAACATGGTGGCATATTATATTCCTCTAAATTAATTACCTTTGCGCCCTGACTTTCTACCAACAATTGTTTTTTCTCTAACTTTTCTACCAATGCCGGAACCTTGTCACGATAAAAACTTTCTCCTAAATACGAATCAAATGACATATTAAGCAAATCGTATACCCGTTCATATTCCACCATACTGATTTCTT
Source organism: uncultured Eubacterium sp. (assembly GCA_947573465.1). Lineage (GTDB taxonomy): Bacteria > Bacillota > Clostridia > Lachnospirales > Lachnospiraceae > Eubacterium_G. The sequence goes on along the minus strand of CANPET010000004.1, from coordinate 10,936 downwards.
TAAACCATTTCCATATCTCAATCGCTTCCGAATCGTTCTGCTCCATTTTAACAAACCATTCCCTTGCTTCCTCAATCAACTTTGGATTATGTTCTGATTCATCATTGAACTTTACATAGATTCGCATTAATTCTTCTATTCCCTTTTCTTTCACTTGCTCTGGAGAACTCCATAATTTATATGCAACAATCAATTTACCAAACTGTGTTCCCCAATCACCTAAGTGATTAATCCGCCAAACCTCATATCCCAGTTTTTGATGTATTTTATACAAAGAATTTCCAATGACAGTCGTTCGCAAATGTCCAACATGGAAATTCTTCGCAATATTAGGAGATGAGTAATCCATGCAGACGGTCTTTCCTTTTCCAATTTTAGTTATTCCGAAATCAGTTTCTTTTAGTGATTGTAAAATCTTGTTTGCATATAGCCCTCGGTTCAAATAAATATTACAGTACGCCCCAACATTTTCTACCTTATCAACCCCCAGTTGCTCTTTCTTTAAATCTAACTTTTCTGCAATATCCTCTGCTATGAGTGCCGGATTTTTATGCATCTTTTTTGCTAGTGTAAAGCATGGTAACGCGTAGTCTCCCATTTTTTCTTCTGGTGGAATCTCTAGTATTTTTATGAATTCCTCACTGGAAACACCACTTACAATTTCTGATAAATACTTACAAATTTCTTTTTTCATCTTAACCTCCATTTGATTATCTATACTTGCGTAACTATTCAGCCATGCGATATAAATAATAAATGGCAAAAGGCTGCTTGAAGACTATTTGTCATTTATTATTTATATCATATGGTGAACAACCACAGCGAAGGAAATCCAAAGGATTTTCAAGCTGATGGCTGAATAGTTACCAATTTACAATTAGAGAATAAAAAAGAACCGCAACGGAATTAGCTTCTGCTAAATCTATTACGGTTCTGTATCTACGATATCTATAAACAGCAACCGCATAGAAACAAGACGTACATCTCTTGCACCCATGCGGAAAGCAATGGCTACAAGAGCTTACATCTTAATTCTCTGCGTCTTAATCTGTTTACAAATAATACGTTCATAAAAATTATCCTCTCAATGTGATGTTTAAGACCTTATCATAAAATTTTAGTATATGCAAGAACTGTTTTATTTTCCCTATAAATTTTCTTATAATTTCTCAACATCATATCCCGCATAGAATAAAATCATAACACCATAAAACATAACATCACAGAAAACCCTTTCACTTTTTCTCCAGTTTTCTTCCGTCGCTAAAATATCTTTAAATCTTTTTAAACTTGCATCATTCTGCTTACTTACGATATCTTGGCTTAAAACTAATTCCCAAAGATAATCATAGGCTCTTTTCAATCCAGGTATTTCATTGATTATTCCAATCTTTGATAGTTTATACAAATTCCGTAACCACCATACAAGAGCATATGAATCCTGTTCAATGTCTTTAATGTTAAATTTCCACAATCCCCAGTTAAAATTAAACGGACCCACAAAATGCGAATTTGATTTAAACATAATACCCTTCGAATATTCTTGCATAATTTTAAAACAATGGACTATTGATTTTTTAACTGTTTCTATATTTTCATCATTTCTCCAACTTTGAGTAGCACTTAACAAATGCAAATGATTTGAACCAGGAAAATGAGCATCTTTCTTATAATATCGAGTTCCCTTCTTATTAACTAAAGAAAAATCATCTATTGTTTCATACTTTAAAGAATCTCTCAAATAACAAAGACTTACCCTTACTTCTTTTTGTACAAGTGAATTATTTTCTTCTCCCAACTCTGCTAATATTCCTGCCTTAACTGCTTTATTTCCACCACGTCCACCTATGTCTAAGGCATCTCCTCCTTTAAAAGTAGTTCTATATGGTACTTCTTCTTTTTTGGCAAGTACAGTATGTACTACATCTTTCATAAAAACACTATCTTTTTCTATTCCATTATCTAGTAGAAAAGAAACACTTGAATCTAGAGCTTTTCCACGACTTCCATGTAGTTCATCTCCAATCCATCCGTCTGGCTGTCTTTTATCAAGAACTTTTTTTACTTTAGGCTTATTCAATATCTGCTCTTGTAAATTCATCAATTCACTGCTTGATGAGTCAATGTTCATAATTTCCCTTTTGATTCTATATTGAATACTACATCCACCATGCTCTAATAAATATGTTAAAAGACTTTCCATATCTATAAATCCTTTCCAAATAACTTACTACCTCAAATCAAGCCCTGAATAATGACATAATTGCAATGCTCTAAATGTAATATCGCACTGCTTCCTTACTTTAGATTTCCAATCTACTTCTAGTTGCAATCCTGCATAAGTTCCCCAGTCCTTAAACAAATAATCATGTACTGCAATTTCACAAATTCCATCTTCATTAACACTATTATAAATTGTTTTTACAATTTTCTTAAGTTCCTCACTATATGGAACAACACCACATCTTGCCAACCATATAAGATACTCCAAATGATAATATGAAACTCCATCTATATCATCAACAAGTTCAAATCCTTGAGACGGGAAACATCCACATGTACCTAACACATAGCCAACCCATGAGTCTGCTTTTAAACCGATTAATTCCTGTCTATCTTTTTTCATAATTTTATGTACAGATTCAGCCAACATCTTACTATTCTCTTTCGTCTTCCAAGAATTTGTATGGGCTAAAATATCTAAATGATAACGGCATGGCCATTTTTCAAAATTATTAAATACTCTCTTTGTTCCTTTTTTAACTAGGCGAGTAACATCTAAAATAGAATCTACTTCAAGAACTCTCTGAAATGAATCTAACGCTAATTGAATCTGTGGTGAAATATCTATAAATTCTTCATACTCGGCACGTGCTATACAGGCACATCGAAAAAGATTACTTCCATTTGCTGCATATTTAAATTCATCATCAATATTCCATGAACCTCTGTAGCAAGGATCTGTATTGGGAAGTTCTTTAAACGCACTCATTGCCCTCTTTAATACATCTGTATCCTTACACACACCTTTTTCCACAAGATATTTAACTCCGGTTTCCATATTAGTATATTGTCCAGCATTTCTATTAGAGCCATGATACCCATTGCCCAACCAGCCATTTTCTTTTTGACAATCCACTATCGACTGAACAATCTTCTCCGATAAAATAAGTTCTTGTAATTTATTTTCCTCTTCCTCGCTGATATCCTGCAAGATTTCTTTTTTTACTCTCAACTTAATTGAAGGATTCGCATTTGCTAATAAAAAACCAATCATCTTTTCCTTCATACTTAATTCCTTTCACATTGGATTCTTTTATATATTTTTTCCTTTTGGCAATCTATTATGGATTATACATTTTTCTTCTCAATGTACTACTTATTTCACAAAATAGCAGTAATCTAATATAACATTTCCTTTCTCATCCGGGGTTGTAAAACGAGGACATAAACAATTTTCAAAAGACATGTCTATACCATTTTCATCACTAGCAATTTCCATGCCTGCCTTTCCAATTGCTTCCACACAATTGCATATGATGCCATGTACTTCCTCTTCCTTGCCATAAATCCAACAGGTTCCTAGGTTTGATTTCGGAAAATCTATATATTCAAAACCTTCTGGAACTTCTGTACTTTCTGGCGTAAACATTCCAACCCAATATTCCTGGAATTCTCCATTTTTACGACATTCTATTCCAACATACGCTCCACCATTTTCCCATATGTTTAAAATCTTATCCACTCCGCCCATACTATTTTCAACTACATCAAACCAGCCATTCGCAAACCATTCACCCCAGCCATTGTAATCGTGATACTTCTTTCCTATAAATCTCATAGCTGGAACTTCTTCCTTAAATACTTTAATTATTTCTGCCATAGTTTTTTACCCTCCTGTTTATTCCTTATTTTGCAACTATCCATTATAATTTCTGAATAGCTATATTTTAATTAGTCACCCACTAATTTTCTTTCTTTTTAATATGAATAAATATCCGTTCCGAGAATTCTCTGCTGTCTTCCCTATATGTTTCAAAATCACAGTCACCAATATTTACATAACCGCTTTGAGGAATCCATTCCCTATATATGTAATCCCATGTTTTATGTATGTTATTTACAAATGTATACTTATCTGCTTTTGGTGTATCAAACACCGCATACAAACCACCTTCTACATTTAGTTGCATCGTCCCTGACAAATCTCCATGGGCACATTCAGTCAAAATGCCTATATAGTAATCTAACTTATTTTTCTCGAAATTCCATATGGGAAATCCGTAATCTAACTGTGCTTCACCACCAGATAATTTACTGGAAACTCCTCCACAATTATATTTATTCCAAAACTTTGTATGATCCTCTTCATCGCTTTGATATACAGTCGCACTAAATGGTTTTAATTCCATAATCTTTAGTACTAATAGAAAACCATCACTTTCTAATTTGTTTTTATGAAGTAATTTTAGACTACTATCAACGATTCTGTAATCTGAAGGCAATATATGATGCTCCGATTTAAATGCCCTTGTGAAATTTTCTTTAGAATTAAAACCATGCTTATAACCAATCTGCGATAACGGCTCATCGGTATCTGCGATATCCCGAACACTTTCAGTAATTCTTCTCTTACGCACATATTCTGTCGATGTCATATATAGTTCTTCCTTAAACAGCCGTAAAAAATGATACTTGGAATAACCCGCAATGGATGCCAATTTATCCAAATTTAAATCCTCATATAAATTTTCTTCAATATAATCTAATACCTTTTGAAGAGCTTCTGTATATTTCATATTTTTTCCTAATGCTTCCTTTAAAAGTGCAGACTCAAAATTAAAAGTTTCTTTCTGCCTTCAACACCTCTGAATAAGTATACTATATAAATCAATAGAACCGTTGATATAAATTGCTATCTTCGTATTATAACTTCAAACTAAATTGCTATCGCACTTACAATTTCTTTGTGAAACAAATGATTCTATTTGCTTCTTCAAATCCAACTTTTAGATGAAATTTCAAACTTGTATCATATTGTTCTCTCTCCTTCATTTTGCCTAAAACCATTCTATCATAGCAAATAGGGTAATAAAACACCAAACCTTTCCAATATTCCTCAACTTTACTCTTCTTCCACATGTTTACGTTAATAACCTACCAAATAACAAAAAACACAATCTCCTAATACATAAGAGATTGCGTTTCATTATTATTCATTCATTTCTTCTTCCGACAAATTATATCCGCCTGTTATTTCGCAAACATTATTATCTGGATCGAAAACATTGAAATAATAGTAGCCTTCATTTACTTTTTCTATTTCTGTCATCTCCCCAATTTTTAATTCTTTTAGTCTGCAATATTCTTTACTCAAATCTTCAACCCAAAAGTTTAATACAAACTTGTGGTCTCCTCCCTCATAATGATGCCCTGGCAGGCTATCTTCATTCATAAGAGCTAGACATTTATTATCAAAATAAAATTCTGCAAATTTATTTCCACAGTTTCTAGTAGAAACATTCATTGATAATAGTTGTTCATAAAATGAGATTGATTTTTCAAAATCTCTTGCAATCAAATAAATAGAACCTAAATGTATTTCCTGAGGTCTTAGATTTTTAATTTCTTCATCTTCCAGTAAAAGTTCATCTGTCCCCACAGAAAATAGTTTGCTCATCATAATGACTTTATCTATTTCTGGCAGTGACTGATCCATCTCCCATTTCGAAACAGACTGTCTTGATATAGAAAGCATTTCTGCTAATTGTTCCTGTGTTAATCCATTATCAATTCTGAATTTTTGAATTCTACTACCCAATCCCATTTTTATTTTTCCTCCAAGTGTTTTTTATTATTGTATTAACTCATAACACTTTCGTCTACCAAGTTTGATTGGAATTTTTGCAACTAAAGGTTGCCCTACAGTAATATACAATTCTCTATATATTATTCTTTTTATATATAGTACATTCCGTTTCTAATAATCAACTGCTTACTCTATAAATGCTCCATGAGATAATAAAATGTTTCTTATTTCGTCTACATTGCTATCTTTAACAGCACATTTCTGTTTCACAGTAACTGCCGCTCCCACACCTGCTGCCTCACCTGTCGTACAACATATTGGCATGATTCTTAAGGATGCCTGCGCACTATGGTCACAAGATATGCAACGTCCCGCTACTAAAAGATTATCAAAATCTTTTGCTACAAGACTGCGAAATGGTATCGTATAATACTCTCCCTGTGGAAATTGATAGATATACGTTCCACTACCTTCCGGATTATGGATATCAATTTCATACTTTCCTGCTGCAATGGCATCCGGGAACTTTGTCGTTGCTATCATTTCTTCTCCTGTAAGGCAATGTTCTCCTTCCACCATGCGGCTTTCACGCACTCCAATAGAAATTGCTGAATGTGTCAGCTGTGCCTCTTTAAAAATCGGAATATTTTCTTTCAGAAAATTTATCATTTCAATCATCTGCTCACGCCCTTCCATTTCTGCCTGACTTACATCAAATAGATTTGTAGGATTTCGTTTAATAACCCTTGTCGTGTTAAAATGTACTTCACCAGGAACCATAGTCTCAAAAAGTAAAATATTTTCACGTGGATTTTTAATTTTACCTTCTTTTTGAAATTTCTGATATACTTCATTCATCTCTGCTCTATGCATACAAATGTCTTCCCAACTAACACCCATCACACGAAAACATAACGTCATTGGCTGGCATAAACTATCTTCTTCTCTACCTAACTGAAAATTGCATCCGGCAAGGGAAGACAAATTTGCATCTCCTGTAGCATCAATAAAGCAATCTGCCTTAAATGTAATAATACCTGCTACTGTAGCAACATCCACCGAATGTATTTTCCTTCCTTGTGATGCTACTGATGCAATAGTCGAGTGAAATAATATCTCTACACCATATTCTTTCACAAGGCGATCTAATATAACCTTTAAATATTCCATATTAAAAGCCCCATTATAATCATTATACTGACCCATTTCGGTCAACCTATGAATAATCTCCTTAAAAATCCCCTGAGAAAGATTTGTGTGTTCTACCTTTCCATCTGCATTTTTCAGCATGGTTTTATTTGACATATAAGGCAATACCAGACAATTAGATGCAGCACCTCCCAATGCCCCTGACTGTTCAATCAGCAATACTTTCATTCCCTCTCTGGCGGCAGCAATTGCAGCTCCGATTCCTCCAAATCCCCCTCCTGCTACAATAACATCATAATTTCTATCCATTATATTATCCTCCTGATCCGCTCTAATCTTATTATACAATCTTAGCATATGAATTCTCATATTGAATGGATATTTACATAATATTTGTTTATCAAATAGCAGTTTTGTCTAGCCTATCAAACTCTATCGGTATTTTGTGCATATTTCAGACCAGCGACATGTTTTACAAACCACTTTCAATTTATTTTTATCAATAATATTTTTGTAAACTATCTCTGTCAGTTCTTTCCAAGTCTGTTCATTTTTCAAATCATCTTTCATTGCGTCATATGTCCGATTATCATTTCCTGATATGGATGGTTCTTTATTGCATTGTCCATTTTCATTATTGGGACAGTTTTTACATATATCATCTACACCAGATACAATATTGATTACAGGATTTTCATTCAGCAGTTTCTTATGTATCTCTGCCATATGTTTTACAAAATCATCACTATATCCTTTTCCTTCAAAAAACTGAAGGCAAAGCAAATGATGGGGTCTAATTGAAAATCCGCACATATTTTTTCAACCTATTTACAATTATTGTAGCCACTACAATTTTAACAAGATCAGGAATAATAAATGGCACAACACACAAAGTTAATGACGTTGCCAAATTCATTTTTGTTACAAACATAAACCAAATTGTTCCTACAACAAAGCAGGCTGCATCACCTAAAATCATTGCAACTACCATAATCACAATCTTTGTTATTTCTTTTTTTTCTTTTACAATCTCTGTACTGATTCCAACAATCAGTGCTGTAAAAATAAATCCAATTAAATATCCACCAGATGGTGAGGTGAGCACACTAAGTCCACCAGTGAAACCTGCAAATACCGGCACGCCTACAAACCCAATTAACATATACACAACGACTGCAAGAGTACCTCGTTTTGTTCCTAACATTCCTGCCGTTACAAACACTGCAAATGTCTGCAATGTGAACGGAACCTGACCTGCCACTGCTGGAATTGTAATCCATGAGCATACTGCAATTAATGCTGCAAAAACTGCAATGAGCACCATATCCTGTACTGTCAAAAATTCTTTCTTTGTTTTACTCATTTCTGCCTCCTAATCATTTGTTTTCTCTTTCTTCTCTCTTATTGAAAAAATGCAAACATATTATTACTTGTAAAAATTTTCTTACGTTTACATGCAAAATTATCATATGGCATAATTTTCACATTGTCAACCTATATTTTAGAAAGGCTAACATTTCTCTTCTTTTATATTGAATCCCCTTTCCTTCAATGCTATACTATAAATACATACGAATAAGAAAGAGGATACTATGAGCGTTAAAGATGAAGTTTTAAAACAATTAGAAAATCATAAAGGTAACTATATTTCCGGCGGACAACTAGCTGAAAATTTAGGCGTCAGCCGCAATTCCATATGGAAAGCAATTAAATCATTAGAAAAAAACGGTTATCAAATAGATGCTATTCCAAACCGTGGATATTGTCTTGCTGAAAAGAGTGATATTCTTTCTTCTTTTAGTATTGGTCAATATTTAAAAAATGACCTTGATATTCATGTATATCCTATTGTTTCATCAACAAATACAGTGCTAAAAGATATGGCTGAACAAGGTGCTGCTGAAGGTACTGTTGTCGTAGCCGAAGAACAAAATGCCGGAAAAGGAAGAATGGGAAAATCCTTTTACTCCCCTTCCAAAACCGGTATTTATGTAAGCATCCTGCTACGCCCAACAATTCCTGCAGAAGAATCTTTATTTCTTACTACTTCTGCCGCTGTTGCGACTGCCAAAGCCATTGAAGATGTATCCGACAAAACCGCCGACATAAAATGGGTTAATGATGTTTATATTGAAAATAAAAAAGTTTGTGGTATCCTGACCGAAGGTGCTTTTAATGCAGAAACCAGTCAATTGGATTACGCAGTGGTCGGCATTGGCGTTAATGTCTGCCTTCCCGAAGGTGGTTTTCCTGAAGAAATTCAGAATATTGCCACTGCTGTTTTTGATAAGCAGACGGACTCTATTAATAAACGCAGTATACTTATCGCACATTTGCTTGACTATTTTATGGAATACTACAAGAAACTTTCATCTAAAAAATATGTCAAAGAATATATTGACCGTTCCATGATTCTCGGAAAAGAAATTCTTATTATTGAAAACAAACAAACCATCCCTGCAACTGCTATAGAAATTGATAAAAAGTGCCGACTCAAAGTAAAGTTAGAAGATGGTTCTTTTCGTTGGCTTTCTTCCGGGGAAGTCAGCATTCGCGTACATTAATCTTAATTTTTTTATTTCATAACGCAGACACTGGGGATTCTGTTTTTATACATGAATCTCCCTATTGACTAATTGCACACTTTCTTGATGTTATCTTTCCTTGTTTTCCATTAGGATATAGAAATTTTTCAGTAACCATTACATCTAACATCCCCTCTTTGTAATCCACTCCCATAATCTCTATCTGCAAATCCCCATCACTTTTAATACTGGTACACATATTTTGTATAAACTGTGCTATCATTTCTTTATCAGAATTAATGTTGGTCTGTTCCTCAATTTGGCTTTCTTTCACTGTCTGTTTCACTGCAGCAGATACTACTTTATCTAATTCATCCTGCCTGTCTGATTTGCTTTCCACCGATAACAGCGTTAGTGATACCAACATAATTAGTACCGCAAACCCTACAACTATTATTGCCTGTTTCATATATCCAGCTTTCCAACTACATGTCTGTTCATGATATTGTTTATTTTGTAGTTATTGACTTTTATATTATTTTTTATTTCTTTGATGTCATCTACAGACATATAAATACGATAGAGACTATTGTCTTTTTTCTTCAGACTGTTAACCAATTTACTTTTCAATCTATTACTCCACTTTGACATATTATCTAATGTATATAAATAATCATAAGAAATAAACCGTACCTGTCCGGTGGACAAATTCTTATTTACAACATGTACATACATTTTGGTGCTTGCCTTTACTTTACTTATTTCATCCTCCGTCTCTATTGTAAGTATATAGCGATTCGCTACATTTGTATTGATATAATTCTCTGTTATAATATTGCTTCCCCTTACGATATTGCTGTGGTCTATCTTATCTATTTTCGTTACACGCAGTTTATATGAATTCCCTGTATGCAAGTCATCATCTGTTGTAACCTTCTTTAATAATTCTTTTGAATCCAGCAACACCTTTTGATGAATAACATAGTATCTGTCTGTCGCGTTAATATATATTTCTTTAATCATAATTTGTTTCCATCTGGCATACAGTGTTGTATTTGTGTTTTCTTTATACACAGTTCCCGGAAAATACACGATTCCACTTTCCTCTTTTTTTGTATTCCAATGTTTTTCTTCCTCTAAAACATACCCCTCACGCGTTATCTGATTCTTACTCAAAACAATATCTTCATTCCAATATTTTTCCTGTTCCTTGGGCATATTTTTCACTGAATCTGTAGTATTTTTATCATACTGAATCTTATATTTTTCACTGATGATAATCCATATATTCTCATAACCATTTACATTTTCACTAGGACGAAGTAATTGATATTTCGCCATACTGATACATTGATATCTTTCACTATTTTTCCCATCTGCATGATATAACTCTTCACTTGCTTTTGCCCCGCCGTAACTGACTTTCACAAGTCTTGTCCCATTTTCATTTACT
>CANPET010000003.1 GCA_947573465.1 uncultured Eubacterium sp. | reverse complement strand
GTAAATAAGAATAAAATTGACACACCATAATATATTTTAATAAAGATATATTATGGTGTTTCTTTATGCGGAAAAATAAATTTCAGTTATTCATTACATTATTGGTTTGTATTGTAATAACTACAGCCTGTGGTCTGGAAAAGATAAAAACGAAAAAAACGAATGATATTGAATTTACAGTAGTGGCTGAAAGTGAAGTACCCGCTGAAATTCAACAGATGATAGAAGAACGGAAAGAAAAAGAGTTTAAAGTAACGTATTCAGATAATCAATATACTTATATTATAATTGGTTATGGAAGACAAAAATATGATGGATACAGCATTAAGGTCAGGGAAATGTATGAGACAGAAAATGCAATTTATGTAAAGACGGAGTTTGAGGGACCGAAAGAATATACGAATAATGAAACAAATACATATCCGTGTATCGTTATAAAAATAGAATATAGTGATAAAAATGTAATTTTTGGTGAATAAAATAGCAGCAGACAAACATAGATTATAGATAGTTATAAAGATAGGGGGAAGAACTATGGAGTTGGAAAAGAATAATATTCATATGAGCAAGATACTAAAAAATGAGATTTCTACATTTTATGTAACTCATGAAAGTAGTCTGACAGAGGCGGATGATATGATTGAAAATATCATCAATCATCACGAAAATGTAAGTGTGGACAATACATCTATTAGAAATAATCAGTTAATCGTAAATGGAACGATTTCCTTTGGAATGATGTATTATACAGGGGATAGTGATATGGCAAAAGGAGTGGAAGGAGAGACTCCTTTTGAGGAGACAATCAAATTAAATTCTCTGGATGAGAATTGTAATGTAGATGTAAGTCTGATTGTGTTATCATCTTCTGTAAAATTAATCGATGGAAAGAATTACATATACAAAGTGCAGATTATGGCAAACATTACAATAGAAAAATTAGAGGATTTAGAAGCTGTATCAGATATCCATAGAGATAACGTCATGACAAAACACAGCAGTCTGGAGAGTTTATGCGTTGTAGCAGATAAAACAGACACATTCCGGATTAGCGAGAGATTATCCGTGCCATCAGGAAAACCGGCAATCCAAAAAATAATCTGGCAGGATGTCAAGATTAAAACAATTAATACAAAAATGCTGGATGGAGTAATACATATTGGTGGTGAATTGAAAGTCTTTTTGATTTATATTCCGGAAACTGAGGGGATGCCACAGCAATGGGTTGATACAATAATTAACTTTGGTGGAACAATTGATGTAGCAGAAGCCAGAGAGGATTTGGTTTCTTATATCAACACAACACTTCATAATGTTGATATTGAAGCGGAAATGAATCAGGATAATGAAACAAGAGATATTTCTATCAGTGCTTTACTAAAATTAAATATAAAAATATACGAAGAGAGAGAAATGGAAGTTTTAGAAGATGTCTATGCACCGGATGCAAATCTGGTTCCTGTGATTGAAGAGAGAAAGTATCAGAAACTTCTTGTCAAGAATGAATCGAGAACAAAAAATATTGTCAAGTTGGATATTGATCAGAGTAAGGGGCATATTCTTCAGATATGCAGCAGTGATGCAGAAGTGAAAATTGATAATATTGTAGTCAGTGACAGTGGATTAAAGGCTGTAGGAAAAATTAAAGCATGTATTATCTACATTTCTTCAGATGATGCACATCCGTTATGTTATCAATGTAAAGAGACTGATTTTGAGCATAGAATTGATGCAGATGGTATTATGCCGGAAGATAAATATTATATTAATTGGAGAGTGGAGCAGGTCAGTGCAAATATGATTAGCACCGAACAGGTAGAAATTAAGTCTGTTGTTGCATTAGAGACAATTGTTTTCCGGTCAGAGAAAAAGGCGTTTATATCTGAAATAGAAGAGCAGCCGATTGATATGGAAAAAATTAATGCAGCGCCTATGCTGAAAGGATATGTGGTACAAAAAGGTGACAGTTTATGGAAACTGGCAAAAGAAAACTACACAACAATCGATAATATTATGCAGGTAAATGAACTGGCGTCTGAACAAATCAAGCCGGGAGACAGATTGTTGATTATTAAATCTTGTCAATAGGTCATAAAAAAAGTATACTTTAGAAGAAGCAGGTTTCTACTGTGCAGAGTATATAAGGAAGTATAGAGACATAATGGATAAATTAGAGTTAAAAGCATATGGAAAAATCAATCTTGGATTAGATGTTATCAGAAAACGTCCTGACGGATATCATGATTTGGATATGGTCATGCAGATGGTAGATGTGTATGATGATGTGACACTTACCCGGGTAGAAGGGACAGAGATTGTTGTAAGAACCGATACCGCAGTATTATCTAACGGAAAAGATAATCTTGCATATATGGCTGCCAAGATGTTGATGGATGAATTTGGGATTGTCCGGGGATTGGAAATAACAATCAAAAAAAGAATTCCAATTGCGGGTGGAATGGCTGGTGGAAGTTCTGACTGCGCTGCCACGCTGAAAGGTGTTAATCAAATGTTTGATTTAGGTTTAAGTAAAGAGGAATTAATGGAACGAGGCGTACGTCTGGGAGCGGATGTCCCTTACTGTATTCTTGGTGGAACTGCAATCGCCAGAGGAATTGGAGAGATTCTTACACCGCTTCCTACACCGCCGAAATGTCATGTGATAATAGCAAAACCGCCGGTGTCTGTGTCCACTGCTTTTGTATATGGTAACATTAAGCCGGATGAGATTGAAAAAAGGCCGGATATTGAAGCGATGGTGTCTGCTATTAAGACACAGGATTTATACAAACTGGCAGAAAGCTTATATAATGTTATGGAGGACATAACAGTACCGAAGTATCCTATTATTCAGGAGATTAAAACTGTTATGTTAGATAATGGAGCATTAAATTCCATTATGAGTGGAAGTGGTCCTACTGTGTTTGGCCTTTATGATGATATAGAAAAGGCAGAACAGACAGTAGAATTGCTGAAAGCGAAAGAATTGACAGAACAGTTATATCTGACAAAATTTATATAAATTCCGGTTTATCGCATGCAAGAGAAAAGCAAGCGACTGCGTAAGCAGGCATTTGCTTTTCTTTTGCGTGCGATAAACCGGCATTTATTCGGCAGAAATTAGCTTGTTTAAGAATGTCAAATATTTGAATTTATACCTTACAATCGTGTGATATTGCGTATAAGTCAGATATTCTTTTAAACGTTCTTTGGAAGAATCGGGAACGACTCCGGTGCTTGTATCCACAAAACATAATGGAGGATAGAGGACACACCACCAGTTATGACCTTCGCCTTTTCCAATATAAAGTGTATAGGATGTATATTCCCCTTTTGGATATAAGATGTCACCGTATGTCTTGTCAGGGAAAGAATCTGTTCCAAAATAACTGGTTACAGTATAATCAAAACCATTTTCATCAATGACTTTTTGCGCAACATTTTTAATCTTTTCATTATTTTGTGTGATAAAAAGACTTGTCTCTTTTGCAGATGCAAAATCACCTGTCTGTTTATAAATGTAATTTACTACAGCGTCTTTTACCTTCATTTTAAGATTCTGGTCTACTACAGTATCACTGTTGGCACGCACGTGAAACCGGATTGTATTCTTTGCAAGAACACTGGTAGCACCTGCGTTTTCCATTTTATAAAATGCAATAAAACTAATAATTCCTAAAAATAAAACTATGTATGGTACATATTTTTTTGTTCTCATTTTGACCTCCTGATATATCAAATAAAATAAATAATTATAATTGTTTTTTTTAGATGACTTACGAATGTATTTAGATTATTGCCCATAGAAAAACATTTTAATCAATGCTATTGAATATTTATAGGAATAAAGGTAAAATAAAAAGACAAAAAGAAGGGTGATATATATGGAGAAAAGAAATAACGCACCAGTAGGAGTATTTGATTCCGGTGTAGGAGGACTGACGGTGGCAAGAGAAATAACAAGACAGCTGCCTAGTGAGAGCATCGTATATTTTGGTGACACGGCCAGAGTGCCTTATGGAAGTAAGTCAAAAGATACGATTATCAGATATTCGCGCCAGATAGTGAGATTCCTGCAAACAAAAAATGTAAAAGCCATTGTTGTTGCATGTAATACAGCCAGCGCATTCGCATTAGATACCATCGAGGCTGAATTAGATATTCCGGTGATTGGTGTGGTAAAACCTGGTGCCAAAAGCGCAATAGAGAATACAAAGAATAAACGTATTGGTATTATTGGAACGGAAGGAACCATCAATAGTAAACTTTATACAGAATATATCCGTGGTAAAGATTCGGAGATTACAGTTATTGGTAAGGCATGTCCGTTGTTATGCCCGTTAGTAGAAGAAGGGATGCTGCATGATTCCGTGACCGATGAAATTACCAGAAGATATCTGGATGAATTAAAGGAGCAGAATATTGACAGTCTGATTCTTGGATGCACTCATTATCCGTTGTTGAGAAGCACCATAGGAAAAATTATGGGAGAAAAGGTGAATCTGGTGAATCCTGCCTATGAAACGGCAATTAGCTTGGGTGGATTGTTAGAGCAGAAAGGACTTAGAGCTGATAGTGGGGCAAAGCCTGTATATGAGTTTTATGTAAGTGATGCTGCGGATAAATTTAAAAGTTTTGCCAATTCAATTATGCCTTTTGAAATTGACGAGACCAATAGAATTAATATAGAGGAGTTTTAGTATGGAAGAAAATGCTGTAATTAAAATATCCGGGTTACAGGAAGTAGAAGGTACAAAAGATAACGTTGAATTGCTTGCTGCCGGAAAACATTACATTAGAAATAATAAACATTATATTTTATATGAAAACATTGAAGATGACAGTGAAGAAAAAACAAGCAATATTATAAAGTTTAATGATGAGATGGTAGAGATTATCAGAAGAGGTGCAATTGAAGGAAGGTTATTGCTGGAACAAAATGCTATGAGACAATCCGTTTATAGTACACCAATGGGTGATATGGTGGTAGAAGTCCTGACAGAGAAAGTTGATGTAGAAGAACAGATAAGAGGAGATGTGAATTTAAAGGTAAAGTATCAGATACATATTGATGGGAATAAGATATCTGATAACGAATTGGAAATTAATGCGACGCATCGCTAGTACTATAACAGGTAAAGTTTTGAATTATAAGAGAATAATAAAAGAACTACTTATAACTATAGAAGTATAAGTAGTTCTTTTATTATTTGTTTCTGCCGAAAAGTTTTTTCTTTTTCTTTGGTTCGTATACCGGACCACGTATTCTTTTGAATGAAGTAATGTAGATTCCACTTACCTTAGCCTTAACTTCCTGTTTTGGAAGAATAGTTTCATATACCTTGGCGTCGGCAATCAAATTCATTACTCTAGGACCGGCTTTAACCTTTACAATAGGAAGTTTTGCACGTCTTGCATATTTTGGAGCCTGCTCCATTACAATACTTGGAAGACCGGCTTCTTTCAGGCGTAACTTTTTCTTATCTAAAACATATAGACTGATTAACTGTGAATTTTCCTGCATAACCTGCTCTTGTTCTGCCTGTTTTTTCTCGGCTTTTTTACCCGCAATATAAAGAACGATAACAGCTATCAAAAGTACAGCGGCAATCACTATAAGGGTAATTGAAAACCATCCAAGAGCCATTAATGGTGTGTTGATAATCATTTTGTACCTCCATATTTCACTAATCTTGTGATATTTTAACATTTAATAGATGAATTTACAATAAAAACATATGGAAACATCGTTACTGATTTGATAATTCTTTTATCCTTGTTTTTATCATCTCAGGAAGCTGTTTTGTTTCAGAGCGTTCCATTCCTTCTGTATAAACCGGTTTCCCGAAGTTTACAATCACTTTGGAAGATTTAATTCGTGGTAATTGCCGCTCAAAAACATTGTAAGTACCCTGAATGCCGACAGGAACGATTGGACATTTTGATTTTGTGGCAATTTTGAAGCCACCATCTTTGAATTCACCTAGTTTACAGTCTTTGGAACGGGTACCTTCAGGAAAAAGAAAAATGGAGATTCCATTTTTAATCATGTCAGCAGCATCAAGGACTGACTGCAGACCTTTGCGTGCATCTTTTCTATCTAAAAAGATACAGTTTACAAAATACATCCACCAACTCAGAAAAGGTATTTTCTGAATTTCTTTTTTGGCGATAAATCCTGTAGGACGTTTCATTAGAGGATAAGTTACAATAATATCATAGAAACTTGTGTGGTTCCCTATAAATAATACAGCTTCGTTATTTGGAATGTTTTCATATCCATTTACCTCTAATTTAATGCCGGAAATGAATTGAACACATTTAAGTCCAAGATTTACAAAGGCAAGGCTGGTTTTGTTCCTGAAATCCATATTAAATTTTTCTATAATAAATTCTGCAAGTTGTATTGGTAGAGATATTAGAAAATATATTATTAAAAAAACTACCAGAATAATGAGACGTATCATAAAAACCTCCATAGCTTGTAATGATTTTATAACGATATGATTTTGTTGTTATAAAAATGTATATTTCTCAATTTTATCTATTTTGATATGTTACCACAATATCCTGGGAATTCAAATTAATTCCATATATATTTGGTGAAAATGTACAGTATAGGAAAAGTAAAATTGTAAAAAGTGTCCTAAGTGTATATGAAAACATTTTTATTTATTGAATTAATGAACGGTTCGTGTTATAGTAATTTTAAATAGCGAGAGTTCGCAGTTTTATATTAGAGGAGGATTATAAAATGAAAACTTTGAAGAAGATTTCAGCGGTAGTTGCAGCCCTTGCACTTACAGTAGGTATGTGTGTTAATGTATTTGCAGCTACAGCAGGCTGGACAGATTATTTAGGATTTGACGGCAAGAAGGGACATACATGGTATGAAGCAGCTGATGGAAAAGTAACAAACATTACAGAATCAGGCTGGCAGGCAGACTTAAAGCAGATTGGCTGGGGTGGTATCTGGGGAGCTCAGATGTACCGTAAGATTGATGTAGTAAAGGGTAAGAAATACCATATTACATGCAAATTAAAATCCAGTGACTGCAATAAGTGGGTATTCATTAAGATTTCTACAAAAGAAGATTTTGCTTTTGGTAAATGGGTTTGGTTGACAAAGGGAACTGAAACTACTGTAGATGAAGAGTTTACAGCAGAAGCAAATGCAGACCAGATTACATTTGGATTTGGTGGTGAATACGGTGACAGAGAATCTACAGATGGAAATAAGCATTATGCGTATGCAGGTGGTGCAAAAGCCATTGCAGCAAAGAAAGATGCTGATGGAGATTCAGGTCCGCACGACAAGACATTTACAACAATTACATGTAGCAATTATTCTTTGACAGAAGCAGGAGCGACACAGACTAGTGCTGCATCACCAGGTACAGCAAGCACAACTACTACACCGGTAGCAACTGGTGATTTTACTCCAATTGCTTGTGGAGCAGCAGCAATTATCGCAGCAGCAGCAATTGTTGTATTTGCAAGAAAAAGAGAAAATGACTAATTAGTGAAATATATTTCAGTGATTTAAGTTGATTACATAAAAGAGATTTTCGGAAACGGAAATCTCTTTTATATTATAAAAATACTTTTTACAATATAATGTGATTAATAAAAAAAAATCACAATATCTAGTTATTGTGAATAAAGTGTAGGAAAACTGTTTGTCAAAAATAGTCAAAAATTAAGTCGGATTTATGTAAACGATAGAAGGGGATTGTTAAAAAGGTACAATAAAAATCGTTTTAAAATCGTTTTTTATTGTTGATTTGTACATATTGTTGTGATAAAATTATTAACAAGAATATCACTATGTGAATTCTAATGTAGGTGAAAAAATTTTTTCAATAAGGAGGATGAATAGAAATGAAAAAATTAGGCCGTAAAGCATTAGCTTTATCACTAACGATTGTTCTTGGCACATCTATGGCATTAACAGGATGCGGCAAGGATGAAAAGGGCGCTGTTAGCGGCAATGCTAACGAAATTGGAGTAACAACAGGATTAGCATCAGACACAAAAGGTGAAGTATCTATCATGGTTTGGTCTGGAGATGGAGAATACTATGAAGATATCGGAAACCCGGATAGCAAAGCAGGAAAAAAACTAGCTGATTCTAAGAACATTACAGCTAGCAACGTGGCACAGGTTCGTGCAGTAGCTACAAAGTTCCATGAAGCATATCCGAATATTAAGGTTAACCTTTGGTCAAAGTCAGGTGATCCTGATCAGGTGAATACTCCTAAGTGGGAAGAAGAAATGGATAACTTCAAGGCTAAATATGGTAAATATCCTGACATCTGGGGTTCAACAGATGTTATCAGAGATTTGAAAAAGGGCTTAGTGGCTGATTTGTCAGTTTACAGTGATGATGATATTTATAAATCATACAACAAATCTCTTATGGATCAGTTAAATTACTATGGATTCCAGGCAGGACTTCCATCATACACGATTCCACATGGCATCTGGGTAAACAAAGCATTAGCTGAAGATCATAATATTAATGTTCCTGATCCTGATTGGGATATTGATGAATTTACAAGATTTGTAAAGAAGGCAGATGGAAAGACTTTCTGGGGAGCAAAAGGAACACCTTTAAATATCGTAAGTATGGGATGCGACAGCATTAACAAATCAATCTCAGAAAACGATACAGTAGATTTGAACAGCGATCAGGTTAAGTCATTACTTCAGTATTTACCAAAGTGGGCTGAGGTTTCCATTGATGTGGCAGATGGCGCTGGTAACCTTACAAAGGATATTGTAGCAGAGTCGAACGCATATTCATGGTACTATTTCTGCAACAACAGAACATTAGTAAACTTTGAAGATCCGTGGTTCCTGACAGCAGGCGCTGATGAATCAGCAAAAGACAGCGATGCGTATATTAAATCAAATGATTGGGATTTCTATCCATACCCAAGCACAGATTATGCTGAAAATACTATTCAGTTAGTAATGGATCCAATCTGCTTACATAACTATGCTTTGGATGATAAGAATCCTGAAATGAGCAAAGAAGAAAAAGCAAAATTGGATGTTACATATACATTTGCTTCATTCTGGACAGCAACAACACAGGCAAAACAGGCTATCTTTGATCAGGAATGGTCAGAAAACGGTCAGATGAAAAAAGCTGCCGGAGATACACTTCCTGTAGTAACTGATAAACTTTATGATGAGCAGATGGATATTTGGAACAAACTTGATGCGCATAAACTTTACAAAGATAAAGAAGGATGGAACAAGGTTCTTGAAATTTATAAAGCTGGAACAACTTGGGATTATATTGATAAGTGCTGGTATTCAACAGTTACAGAAAATGGTGAGTCAAAGGCTACATTGTTTGAATGGATTAATTGTGGTCAGGAGAGTGTAGCAGGATCTTGGTTCACAGATAAAAACTGGGCAGACAATGTTAAGTCAAGATTGGCTGATTGGAATACATCATGCAACAAGAGAATTGAGACTGCAAAGAAACAGTTACAGGATGCATTGGTTGAATATTACAAATTTGATTCAGCAAAATTTAAATAAAAAGTTCTGAGAGAAGAATTTATTACTAATCAAATAAACAATTGCGGAACTGCCAATAGAGTGGTTCCGCTTTTGTGGCACATAGAAAGGACAACAATGAAGAGAAGAATAATTACTATTGTAATTGCATTAGTAGTCATTGTT
Organism: uncultured Eubacterium sp.; assembly: GCA_947573465.1. Taxonomy (GTDB): domain Bacteria; phylum Bacillota; class Clostridia; order Lachnospirales; family Lachnospiraceae; genus Eubacterium_G. The sequence goes on along the minus strand of CANPET010000003.1, from coordinate 12,839 downwards.
GCGGCTGTATGCGCATTAACTCTTACGGGTGGTGAGGCTACTTATATTAAAGATGCGGACAGCCAAAAACTAGATGAGGCATACAAATTATTAAACACATCATATTTGGATGAAGGCGAAGAAGCAGAGGTGTATTATACGGATTACATAAAGCAGCACACTGAAGCAGGTCAGGGAGATTATGATGCGATACTAAACAATGGTATTAATGCAAAAAAGTATTATCAGAAGAATAAGAACAATGATTCTATTCCGGAGAAGGTAAAAGACTACAATGGTCAGATGAAAGAATTAGATTATAGAGATGTTGCAGAATATAAGGTAAATGTTTCAAAAGCAGGTCTTTATTATCTGAATATTGATTACATTTCTGTTGGAAATTCATTGTCGGATTATACAATAAGCGCATCTGTAAATGGAATGCAACCATTTACAGAAATGAAAACAATTGCGCTGCCAATTATCTGGGAAGATGCAGGGAAAACTGATTTTGTCAGCAGTGATGAGAAGAAAAAATTCCCGGTAGACAGTTATGGAGATGAAATGGCTCCAAGCCAGAACAGAGTGCATGAGTGGATTAATACATATGTGTACAATAATACTTATGTTTCAAGCGCTCCATTAGCTTTTGAGTTAAAGGAAGGTGAAAACGTTATTCGTATTGAAAATGTTTCATCCGGTGGATTGGCACTTGGAAACTTGAAAGTTACAGCTGCTACTGACAATAATATTTCATACAAAGAATATGCGGCAAAGCACAGTGATGCAGAATTGGTAAAAGATTCAGAAAATGCATTAGAGATTGATGCTGTATATTATTCAAAGAAAAATTCAACAGATGCTATTTATGGCACTGAAGCAAAAGATTCACTTACAAGATTCAACATAGATTATGAAAAATTAAATACATTAGGATGGGCGGCAGCAGGTATTGAAGTTACATATACATTTAACGTAAAGAAAACAGGTAACTACAATATTACGTTCCATTATAACAATGGCAAAAAGGAGTTTCAGGCATTTGAAACAATTAAACTTGATGGGCAGGTTCCGTTTAAAGAATTATATAATTATGCATTCGAACCGGTTTCATCAGGATATGAAAATGTAACATTGGCAGATAAAGATGGAAACAGTTATAACTTCTATTTGACAGAAGGTGTACACACGATTTCTATCAAACAGGAAAATCAGCCGGTAATGGAGGCATACACATATGCTTTAATTATGCAGAAGCATATTACTGATTTTCAGTTGGAAATTACTAAGATTACAGGTAGTGATGTCGATACAGAACGTAACTGGAAGATGACAAAATACATTCCAAATATTGTGAAATATCTGGAGTCATATGAGACGATTATTCAGCATATCAGATTCTTGCTTCAGGATTACTCACCGAATGGAAACAGTGGAGCGATTTTAACATATCTGGATCAGGCAGAAGAGTACATCGAGACAATGAAAGAATATCCGGATGATATTGCACTTCATACTGCAGAACTGACAGGTGCAGATAACTCAATCTTGGTTGCGTTAAGTAATTTCACAACAGAAGTAACATCTAATGACTTTACACTTGATAGAATTTATATTACAGGTGATGAAGGTCAGATTGGAAGAGCAAATTCTTCTATGGGAGGTTCATTATGGACATCCATTAGAACATTGGTAAATACATTTACTTCTGAAAAGTATGCCACAACGGTAGAAGATGATGAGGATACAATTACGATTTGGGTAAATAGAGCAATCACTCACGTAGATTTACTGCAGAAGATGGCAGATACAGAGTTTGTACCATATTATAAAGAAAAGACAGGTAAGGATATTAAAGTAAAAGTATCTACAATGCCTGATGTTGGTAAATTAACATTAGCGATTGCAGCGAATGAAACACCTGATATTGCATTGGGACTGATGTCTTACGTACCATTTGATTTATCAAGCCGTGGTGCTTTATATGATTTATCAAAGTTTGACGATTTCTGGACAACAGCCAGAAGATTCCCGACAGGAGCGTTTGTATCCTATGTATATAATGAGGGAGTTTATGCAATACCGGAAACAACAGATTTTAATACAGTAGTATATCGAACAGATATTTTTGAAAGTTTAGGATTGGAAGTACCTGATACTTGGGAAGACTTGATTGATATTCTCCCAACATTGCAGAGATATGGTATGAATTTCTACCATAACATAGCAAACGGACAGACAGGTTATAAGTGGTTCTATCAGACAGCACCTATGGCGTTACAGAACGGCGGACAGCTGTATGTTCAGGATGACAAGGGACTGGTTACTACTGGTATTGATACAAAGAAATCCGTAAATGGTTTACAGTTGTTAGGAGATTTGTTTACAAAATATTCTCTTGAGACATCTGTACAGAACTTCTTTAATTCATTTAGATATTCCGTAAATCCTATTGGAATTATTGGTATGGAAGATTACACATTGATTAAAAATGGTGCTCAGGAATTAAATGGTAAATGGGCTATTTCTAAATACCTTGGTACTGAGCAGGAAGATGGTGTAATCAATAGAACATTTGTAGCCAACGGTACTGGTGGTGCAATCTTCAAAGGCAGTGATAAAAAAGAAGCTTCATGGGAATTCTTGAAATGGTGGACAAGTAAAGATGTACAGACAGAGTACACATACACACTTCGTTCTTCTTATGGAAAGACATTCTTCTGGTTGTCAGCAAACAGAGCAGCGTTGGAAAACAATCCAATGGATGAAGCAGACAAGAAGATTATTACAGAGCAGGTTGACTGGGTTACTGACGTAACAAGAACACCGGGTCAGTACTTGTTAGAGAGAACAATCTCGAACATCTGGACAACAATGGTATTTGATGGTACATCAGCACAGGTAGCGACGGATGAAGCGAAGAATGATGTTAATAAAGAGATTGTACGTAAAATGCAGGAACTTGGATATTATGATGCAGATGGTAAGATGATTAAAAAGTTCAAGTTACAAGGTTATGACTGGATTAAACAAAATCAGGAGAATGCAAAAGCAAATCCGGAAGAGGAGGTAAGTGCAAATGAGTAGAAAAAAGGCAGTTGCAAAAAGTTCAAAGAAATTTACTCAGACTGAAGGATTTCATTCATTTTTACTTTTACTTCCTTATGGTTTGTTATTCTTTGCATTTATCTTGTTGCCGATAATTATTGCGATAGGATTATCTTTTACATATTTTGATGTTATCAATACTCCTTCTTTTGCAGGAATGAGTAATTACATCACATTGATTACAGGTGACGAAGTATTTATGAAATATGTACTTCCGAACACCGTACTTTACGCTTTAGTAGTAGGTGTCGGTGGATATGTATTATCATTTATTATGGCATGGGTTTTGGCTCAGGTTACGCCGAGAGCCAGAACATTATATGCTCTTGCAATGTACACACCTTCTATGGTAGGTGCGATTATGATTCAGGTTATCTGGAAAACAATTTTCTCAGGTGACCAAAGTGGTCTTGCAAATGCATGGCTGCAAAAGTTAGGATTTATTAATCAGCCGATTCAGTGGTTGATTTCCTCGGATTACTTTATGATTATTATGATTTTTGTATCATTGTGGTCATCCATGGGTATTGGATTTTTGTCCATGCTTTCCGGTATTATGAATATCGACCAGGAGTTATACGAGGCAGCTTATGTGGATGGTATTAAAAATAGAGCACAGGAGATTATCTATATTACGGTGCCATCTATGAAACCACAGATGTTATTTGGTGCGGTTATGTCGATTGTAAACGCATTTAACATGGGATGGATTGGTGTGGCATTAGCAGGTGCCAATCCGACGCCGGAATATTCCGGACAGTTGATTGCAAACCATATTGACGATTTTGCGTTCGTACGATATGAGATGGGTTATGCTGCAGCAGTTTCTGTAGCGCTCCTGTGTCTTGTATGGGTTTGCAGCAAGGTAGCAAATAAACTATTTACAGAAAAAGATGAGTATTAGAAAGGAGGAAAAGTAAATGGCAAATTTTCAAGGTAATAGAATCAATCCTTCTAGATTTTCAAAGGGACAGTTAAAGTTCCATGCTGTAGCGTTTCCTTTATCAATATTCATGATTATTCCTGTAGTATTTTTGATAAATCAAGCGTTTAAACCACTTGGAGAATTATTTAGATTCCCACCAACGATTTTTGTACAGAATCCGACAATGGATAACTTTAAGAACCTTTTGAATTTAGCAGGTTCTACAGGTATTCCAATGTCCAGATATTTCTTGAATTCGTTGATTGTAACGGTGTTAACAGTAGTGCTGAACTTAATTATTACAATTATGGCAGCTTATGTTTTCTCAAAGAAGAAATTTAAGATAAAAGGTGCTTTATGGGAAGTAAACCAGATGGCTCTTATGTTTGTAGCGACTGCGGTTGCAATCCCAAGATACTTAATTATCGTAAATATCGGCGCGTACAACACATGGTTTGCACACATTCTTCCATTAATTGCCATGCCGGTAGGCTTGTTCCTTGTTAAGCAGTTTGTGGATGGTATCCCGGATGCTTTGATAGAGGCAGCGGTAGTAGATGGCGCGGGAGATATAACGATTTTAAGAAAGGTTATTATTCCACTTACGAAACCGGCACTTGCGACATCAGTCGTGCTGACATTCCAGCAGGTATGGAGTAATGTGGAAACGTCAAACAACTATATAACAAACGAAGCATTAAGAACATTAACATATTATGTAAACTCTATTGGTGTTAATAACGCGGTAGCAGCTGCGGGTATGGTTGCTGCAGCAAACATGATAATGTTTATTCCAAACCTGGTAATATTCATTTGTATGCAGTCTAAGGTTATGAACACAATGGCAAGTTCTGGTATTAAGTAAGGAGGCAGAAGATGAAGAAAATATTAAACAAATCATTAGTTCTGTTCCTGGCACTAACGTTTGTGGTAATGTCAGTGCTTCCTGTCGCAGCTTCTCAGGCTACAAGTTATTCCTATACATTGGATGACGAATCAGAGCTGGTAAGAACACAGGATGCTTATTTACCGGACAGAACAATTACAGATTTAGGGTTACAAAATCCGGAAGACATGGTTATTGATGAAAATAACATGGTGTATATTGCTGACACAGGCAATGCAAGAATTGTAATCTACAATCTGGACACAGAAAAAGTAGTTAAAGTTTTAAACAAAGACAGTATTAAAGATAGTAAATTCAGTGGTTTTAAAAATCCAAAGGGAATTTACAGAACAAAAGAGGGAGAGTTGTATATTGCAGATACAGGTGCAAGAACAGTTTTTCGTTTTGACAGAGATTTTAAATATGTAAGACAGTATGATAAACCAACAGCACCGATTTTTGCTGATACAAACTATGAGCCAAGTAAGGTTGCTGTAGATAGTGGAAACAACTTATACATTGTTTCGGAAGGTGTGTATGCAGGTGTTATCCAGTTGGCAAACACAGGTGAATTTTTAGGATATTTTACTTCTAATAAGTCACGCCTTACACCACAGCAGATGTTCCTAAAATTAATTTATACAAAGGAACAGGAAAAGAACTCGGAATTATTAAATACATTGCCATCAACATTCTCTAACGTTTATGTAGATGCAGAAGGTACAGCTTACTCAACATGTATGGGTACCGGCGAAGACCTTTTAAAGAAACATAGTACAGATGGTACCAATATGTTTAATAATCCAATTGCCGGTTCCAATGCGTTTACAGATGTAACAGCAGATGAAAATGGCATTATCTATGTCAGTGATTCGAAAGGTTATATATGGATATACACCATGTCAGGCGAGATGATTTTTAACTTTGGTGAAGCAGCTAAAGACAAAGATGTTTCAGGCTTGTTCTCGTCTCTGACAACCATTGCCATTGATAACCAAGGCAATATCTGGACAGCAGATGGAGAGAAGGGTTTCTTACAGTCCTTTACGCCAACAGAATATGCAACAACAATCTACAAAGCGCTGAAAGAATATGAAAATGGAGATTACGAGAAAGCGTTAGAAGATTGGAGTTATGTTTTAAGACTGAACCAGATGTCAGTACTTGCTCATAATGGTGTGGCAAAAGCCTACTTTAATTATGAAGAGTATGATAAGGCAATGGAACATTTCGAGATTGCAGGTAACAGAGAAGGTTACTCGAATGCATTCTGGGAAGTAAGAAATAAATCTTTACAGAAAAATTTAAGTACAGCGTTAATTATTATCATCATTCTAATTGCATTAAAGATTGTTATCGGATTGATTGATAAGAAGAAGGTCATCAGAAAGAAACGTAAGGCACTAGGAAAGAAACTTAAGAGTATGCCTGTTATTGGAGAGATTGGATATGCATTTAAGTGTGCAAAACATCCAATTGACAGATACTACGATATCCGTGTAGGAAAGAATGGATCACCGCTTGCAGCATTGATTATATACATTGTGTTCTTTGGTGTTTATATGTGGTATCAGACAGGTAAAGGTTTTATCTATCAGTATACAGATGTAGAAGATATGGATATGGGAGCAGTTGTTGTAGGATTCTTTGCAATATTGATACTGTTTATTATTTGTAACTATCTTGTAACATCTATTACAGATGGTGACGGAACGTTAAAACAGGTATTTATGATTCCGGCATATGGAGTGATGCCTGCAATGTTCAGTATGTTAATTACCATTGGCATGTCATATGTTTTGACATATAATGAATCATTTATATTAACAGTTGTGATGTTAATTGGCGTAGGCTGGTCTCTTGCAGTTATTTTTGAGGGACTTGCAACAGTTCATGATTATGACTTTAAGAAGACAGTGCTCAGTTTGATTATCACAGTAGTGTTTATGTTAATTGCAGCGATTGTAGTTCTTGTAGTAATCATCATGTGGGAGAAGTTATATGACTTCTTATTAACAGTAGGAAAGGAGATAATAAGAAATGTTACAGGCTCGTAGAAAAAATAAAATAAAAGTTACAGTCCTTGTTGTGAGTATCTTATGTGTCCTTTCATTAGGTGTAGCAGTTGGTGCGGCATTCCTGAATACAAACAGGGATACAAGACCGGTTCCTGATAAAGTAACATCAGATATGAAAGTTACTTCTGCATATCAGCTTTTATGTCAGGTTGGAGATTACAAATATTATTTCCGCGATGACAGAGATATCATTGCAGTAGAAAATACAAAGACAGGATATGTATGGAAGACAGGTATTGATACACCGCTTCCATCACAGATAGAAGAAGCGTTTGATATTGTTAAGGAAGCAAAGGAAAGCGGAAGCAATGAAGACCTCATTGATTATGCTGATGAATTAGACCTTGAAGGAACAGACGCACAGAAAATCAAGCAGGTGAAAGAGATTGCAGAATCTCCAATTGATTCTTCATTTCAGAGTGATCAGTATGCAGCATATTCGAACTCGTTATTGACAGTGGAATATTTTTCCGGAAGTGGTAAGAGTATGAAGACCACCAGAGTTTCATCAGCTGCAGAAGATGACAAAGAAGGAACATCCGGTCTTCAGGTGGAAGACGAAGCAAAGCATATTTATAAACTAGAATGTAAATTTGCTTTAGATGACAAAGAATTAGGAATGAATGTATATATTACATTTGGAGAAGATGGAAAAATCAACTATAGTGTACCTTATAAAGAACTTACAGGAAATGGCATAGGTCAAATTAGTAAGGTAGTTATTACACCATTCCTTGGAGCCAGTGGTGGAGCATTAAAGTACTTTGATGACAAAGAAGAAGACTGGGTAAATGTAAAAGCAAATAAGATTACACCGGGTTATGCGTTAATTCCGGATGGAAGTGGTTCCTTAATCAGATTCCAGGAAAACAAAGCAAAATTTACAGCTTATGAAGGAGCCGTATATCAGGCGGACCCATCTAAAGAATTGACATATAAGTCAGTGGCAGATGATGTTGTTCCGGTTAAAGACCCGACAATGCCGGTATTTGGTATTTCTCATGGTGACGGAACACAGGCAGCCTTTGTAGCATATGCAGATAAGGGTGATGAGTATATGACACTGAATGCAGTACCGGCATCAACAGATGAAGATGAAATCAGATATACATATGCTTATGCGGGATTTACATATAATTCAGAGTTTTATCAGGTTATTAATCAGGCCGGTGAGTCTTACAGAAAAGTACAGGATGAACCGAATAAGTTTGATATTGATTTAACATATCAGTTCTTAAGTGGTGATGGAAGCGATGGAACACCATCAGCAGACTATGTTGGTATGGCAAAGGCATATAGACAGCACTTAATTGACGAGAAAGTTTTAACAGAAATCAAGCAGGAGGGAAAGGACATTCCTATCAGAATAGATTTCCTGATGTCAGATTCTAAAAAAGGTGTGTTCTCTACACAGGAGGTTGCAGTTACATCTGCAAAGGATGTGGATGATATCTTAGAAAAACTTTCGAAAGATGGTATTCAGAATATTAATTCCGGTTTGATTGGATGGCAGAGCGGTGGTGAGACCATGGCAAAACCAAACAGTACAAGTATATCGGGAAATGTTGGTTCTAAGTCAGAGTTTGAAGATTTAATGTCAAAATATGCTGAAAAAGGTATTGATATCTCATTCTCAAGAGAATTTACAACAATTAATGAAGATATGATAAGTTATTACAATAATGCCGCAAAGCATTTAAATACAAAGTATCTGGAAGTTGACCAGTCAACAGTGCTTCCAAAGAATGTACCTGTTGCAGAGTTTGGTTATGCATTACCAAAGAAGACAGCTTCATGGATTACAGATTTGTATGAAGATTTAGGTGATTACAGTAAATCATTTACAATCGATGGTGCTTCTGATGTGTTGGTAAGTTCTTATGACAGTGATGGCGTTGAAAATACAATGACAGATGCCATTGGATATTATCAGAATGCCCTTGCAAAAATCAAGAAGAATGGAACAAAAACGAACTTAGTTTCACCAAATAAATATTTGTGGAAATATACAGACCGTTATCTGCAGTCAACAGTAGGGACTTCACAGTATGTATATGAGACAGATACAGTTCCATTTTTACAGATGGTACTTCACGGAACAATGGAAGTCTATGCACCATACGCAAACTTCTCGTTCTATAGCACAACAGATCAGTTGAGAATGATTGATTATAATATTAATCCTTCCTTTGTATTGACAAAGAAACCATCATACTTATTATCAGCAACAAAATCTTCTGATTATTATTCAACAGAGTTTGAACAGTATGAAGAGTTAGTAAAAAATATCTACGCAACAGTAAATGAACCGTTATCACAGGTAATTGGTTACAGCTGGACTGGTAGAAAAGTTGTAGAAGATGGTGTAATTGCCAATACATATGAGAAAGATGGAAATACAAAGACAGTTATCATTAACTATACAGAGAATGAGGTAACTGTAAATGGCAACAAAGTAGCAAAATTAAGTGCTACAGTTGTGGAAGGAGGTGTTCAGTAATGGCTGAAGAAATGAAGAAGACAGCAGAAGTGAAAACAACTCCTCAAAAAGAAAAGGTTTCTAAAGTAAAAGAGGCAAAGAAAACAAAGAATAAAAAGATGAGAACATACCAGCAGAGACAGGACAGAGCAGGATATATGTTTATGATACCATGGATTGTTGGTTTTACAGCATTTACATTGTTCCCATTATTCTTTACAGTATATTTGAGTTTTACAAATGTAAAGACAACAGCACTTGGATATGATTTCGAATTCACAGGTGTGAAGAATTACATTAATGCTTTTGTAGGCAATAATGAGTTTTTACCGGCGGTACTCAGTTACCTGCAGATGATTATTCCATATACTTTTATTGTAGTGGTTTTATCATTCATCATTGCTTATTTATTATCAAAGATTAAAACAGGTAAAGGTATTCTTCGAACATTATATTTCCTACCGGTAGTAATCATGTCAGGTCCGGTTATGGAGCAGATTATGACAGTACAGTCTGCAGGAGAGACTGCTTCTGCTGCGGAACAGCTGGCGGCGGCAAATGAGCAGGCTACAGCTTACTCAAATATCTTTATTATGCAGATTATTGAAAGTTATTCTTCAGGACTGGCACATGCTCTCGCAGGCATTTTTGATCAGTTATCCATTATACTTTGGTTTACTGGTATTCCGATTGTATTATTTATTAATGGATTGCAGAAGATTAACGGCAGCATTTATGAGGCGGCAAAGATTGACTCAGCCAATGCATGGCAGATTATGTGGAAGATTACCATTCCAATGTTGAAACAGACTGGGTTGATTATCACAGTGTTTACAGTAATTCAGCTCGGCATGTTTGGTTCTATCAATCCATTGTACAGTCTGATTGAAGAAAAAACCGGTGAAACCGGTACAGGACTGGGATTCGCGGCAACATATGCATGGATTTACAGTATTATTGTTTTAATTATCGTTGGTTTTGTATTCCTGTTATTTAAAGACAGAAAGGCAAAAGATATTAAGGCAAGACAGAAGCAGGAAAAGAAACTGAAAAAACTGGAGAAGCAGCAGAAGAAGAGACTGGCTGCACAGATGAGACATCAGAAGAAGGAGGCAAAGTTATATGGCAAATAAAAATAGTACAGCAAAGAAACTTGATTTGTCAGTATTAAAAAAGTTCAACTTTGCTAAGTTCAAAAGATTTAAAGGTGTTCAGATTGTTTCAAAGATAGCAATTTACTTTGTACTTATTTGTATTGGATTTATCTTTTTAGAACCAATACTTGAAATGTTATCAAAATCAATTATGCAGGCAAAAGATTTGATTGATCCATCGATTACGTGGATTGCAAAGCATGCAACATTAGATAACTTTAAAAATGCAGCATCAACATTAAGTGTACCGGGTTCATTATTAAACTCTGTATGGTTCTCTGCATTACTTGCAATCTGCCAGACAGCGGTTTCAGCAACAACAGCTTTTGCAATGTCAAGATATACATTCAAGGGACGTAATTTCTGGTTTGTAATGTTAATTATTGCATTTATTATTCCAATTCCATTGGTAACAATTCCTAGAATTATTGTATTTACAACAGTGGAGAATATTATTGGATTTAAATTGATTAATACAGTTGTTCCACAGATATTAATGTCTGTGTTAGGACAGGGCGCATATTCAACAATGCTGATATTGATATTCTATAACTTCTTTAATATGATTCCGAAATCATTAGATGAAGCAGCAATGATGGATGGAGCAGGTTCATTGAAAGTGTTCTATCATGTAGCAATTCGCTTATCGATATCAACAATCTTAGTAGTATTCTTGTTCTCGTTTGTATTTAACTGGAATGAGACTTATACTACAAATCTTATGACAGGTGATTCTCTCACATTGCTGCCAGGAAAGCTGGCGATGTTTGATAATGGTATGGCATCTGCGGGGAACTCGGTAAATGAAGCCAATCGAATGGCGGCAACACTGATTGCCATAGCGCCGTTATTGTTGCTATATGCATGTGTACAGAAGCAGTTCATTGAAGGTATCGAAAATACAGGTATCACAGGTGAATAAGATAACAGGAGACAGGAATCAAAAGATTCCTGTGTCTCCCCAATATTTATAAACGAGAGGGTAAAACTATGAAGATGATGAAGAAAGTATTGTCTATTGTTTTAGTGTTAGCAATGGTTGTTACAGTGATTTCAATCAATCCTACAGAGGCTAATGCAAAGGTAACAATCCAATCAGGTAAAAAAATCACATTAACGATTGGAAAAAGTGAAAAAATTTATGTGAAAGAAAAAGGTGCAACATTTAAAACAAGTAATAAAAAAGTTGCAACAGTTAGCAAAAAAGGTGTTGTAAAAGCAGTTGCTCCAGGCAAATGTAAAATAACAATTACAGTTGGAAGCAGTAAAGCAACATCAAAAGTAACAGTAAATTTGGCAAATGTAAAATTAACATCTGCTAAACCGATATCTGTAAATGGTGCAAAATTAACATGGAAAAAGGTTAAGGGAGCAAAAGGATATTATATATATCGTTCAACAAAGAAAAACAGTGGGTATAAAAAAGTTGCAACTGTAAAGAAAACAAATGCAACAATTAAGAATCTGGCATTAGGTTACACACATTATTTTAAAGTAAAAGCATACAATGCTAAGAAAAAAGTCAGTGCAAAATATTCCAATGTTATGAGTGTAAAAACATATAAGTTAACATGGTCTGATGAATTTAATGGAAATTCTTTGGATATGAGCAACTGGACTTATGAAATAGGAACAGGACAAGGTGGCTGGGGAAATCAGGAATTACAGTCTTATACAGCAGGAGATAATGTTAAGTTTGAGAATGGAAGTCTTGTAATTATTCCTAGAATAACTACAAAAACAGAAGGTGGAAAGACAGAAACAAAATATACTTCTACTAGAATTAAAACAGCTGGCAAGAAGACTTTTAAGTATGGAAGAATGGAAATCAGAGCCAAGGCTGCAAAAGCAAGAGGAACATGGTCTGCAGGATGGATGTTAGGCGATGGCACAGGAGATTCCAGAGGATGGCCATATGATGGAGAGATTGATATCCTTGAAGCAATGAATGGTGGAGTTCCACAGACAATTCACTGTGAGTACTTTAATAATCAGTCATGGTCCCATGGAAATAAGAATTACCAGACAGGATTAACACAGGCACAGTGTGCAGAAAAATATCATACATATGGAATTATCTGGACAGAGAAATACATCCAGTTTACAGTAGACGGTGTTAATAAAGGAAAGTATGATCCAAGCATTTACAGCAAGAGCATTTACGATAAAGTATGGGGTGGGGAATTTGATCATCCGTTCTTCTTTATCTTAAACTGTGCAATTGGTGGTA
>CANPET010000002.1 GCA_947573465.1 uncultured Eubacterium sp. | reverse complement strand
GACAGCAGGAATTAATCCGGATAACATTGCAGGTATTCTTACAGAGGTGGGTGGAAGAACATCCCATTCAGCCATTCTTGCAAGAGCAATGGAGATTCCGGCAGTTCTCAGTATTGATAACATTTGTAGTATCGTGAAGAATGGGGACGAAGTTGTTCTGGATGGTACCAGTGGAGAGGCAATTGTGAATCCGGATGAAGAGACAGTCGCAAAGTTCGAAAAAATGTATCAGAAACATCAGGATGAAAAAGCATTGCTGAAAGCCTATGCAGGGCAGCCGTCTGTTACAAAAGACGGAACGAAGGTAGAGCTGGTATGTAATATTGGAAAACCGGAAGATGCAATGAAAGCAGTAGAGTGTGACGGAGAAGGAATCGGACTTTTCAGAACAGAGTTCTTATTTATGGATAGAGACAGTATTCCGACAGAAGAGGAACAGTTTGAGGCGTATAAGACCGTTGCTGAGACAATGAAAGGAAAGCCCGTTATTATCAGAACACTTGATATTGGTGGAGATAAAGCGATTCCATATCTTGGATTGGAGCAAGAGGAAAATCCGTTTTTGGGATTTCGCGCAATTCGTTTTTGTCTGAAACGAAAAGATATTTATGAGACGCAATTAAAAGCAATTGTGAGAGCAAGTGCATTTGGAAAAATTAAAATAATGGTTCCACTTGTCACATGTGTAGATGAATTGCGTCAAGTAAAAGGTATGGTAGCTGATATTATGAAGAAATTTGACAAACAGGGGGTTGCCTATAATAAGAATATTGAGATTGGAGTTATGATGGAAACTCCGGCAGCCTGCATGATGGCAGATATATTGGCGAAGGAAGCAGCATTTTTCAGTATCGGAACCAACGATCTTACAGGATATACCATGGCGGTGGATAGAGGAAACGCTAAGGTTTCATATTTATATTCGGCTTATAATCCGGCAGTGCTTCGGGCAATAAAAAGAATTATAGAATGTGCAAAAAAAGAAGGAATTATGGTAGGAATGTGTGGTGAGGCAGCAGCAGATTCCAAACTCATCCCATTACTTCTTGCATTTGGGCTTGATGAATTCAGTGTGAGTGCCACAAGTGTTTTAAAAACTAGAAAAATAATTTCTGATTGTGATGTAGAAGAGTGTAAGGCATTGGCAGACAAGGTTATGGAATGCGTTACAGAAGAGGAAGTTTTGGAAATTTTGAAATAGCGGGAGGCAGGTATAGTGATTTATACGGTTACATTTAATCCATCACTGGATTATATTGTCGATGTAAATAATTTTAAACTTGGAAGAGTGAATAGAACTACGAAAGAAATTATTTATGCAGGCGGTAAAGGAATCAATGTGTCAATGGTATTAAAGAATTTAGGCTTTGATAGTACGGCACTGGGATTTTTGGCAGGATTTACAGGAAAAGAAATTTGCAGGCTCATGGAAGAACAGGGAGTTAATGCAGATTTTATTGAAGTAAAAGAAGGGCTTTCGCGTATTAATCTGAAACTTCGTTCCAATGAGGAAAGTGAGATTAACGGACAGGGACCGGATATCAAGGAAAAAGACATCAGGAGTCTATATGAAAAGTTAGACAAACTTCAGTATGGAGACGTATTGGTTCTTGCAGGAAGCATTCCATCAGTTATGCCACAGTCTATGTATATGGATATCATGAAATACATGGAAGAAAAAGATTTGAATATTGTGGTAGATGCTACAAAAGATTTGCTGGTGAATGTACTCAAATATCATCCGTTTTTGGTGAAACCAAATAACCATGAACTGGGAGAAATATTTGGAGTTGAACTGGAAGAAAAAAAGGATGTTATTGTCTATGCAAAAAAATTAAAAGAAATGGGAGCAAAAAATGTGCTTGTTTCCATGGCAGGAGCAGGGGCAGTTTTAGTGGCAGAAGACGGAAGTATCTATGAAAGTGAGGCACCAAAGGGAAAGGTTGTAAACTCGGTTGGAGCCGGAGATTCCATGGTAGCAGGATTTTTAGCAGGATATCTGCAGACAAGAGATTATCGTGAAGCGTTTAAGTTGGGAGTATGTACGGGAAGTGCAAGTGCATTTTCAGAAAAACTGGCAACGAAAGAGGAAGTAGATTCTATTATGAATACACATGTTTTTATTCTATAGGAAAGTTCTTTGAACTTCCTATAGAATAAAAATGCTCCGCAGGATCGCAGAGGCGCGAAAAAGTAGTTGTTCTTGCGAACCCGCACCTCGCGAGAGAGTTCGCAAGCGAACTCTTTGATTATTTTTAAAGGAACATATGATTTCATAAAATAAATATAAAGAACGGAACATAAATAAAAGGAGGAAGAAGGAAATGAGGATTACAGACTTACTTGATCCTAAAAGTATTGAGTTGAGTGGTCAGGCGTCAGATAAAAAAGATGCTTTAGATAAAATGGTCGAATTGATGGCTGCAAGTGGGAAAATTAATGACGTAGAAGCTTATCGAAATGGAGTTTATGCAAGAGAGGAAGAAAGCACCACTGGAATTGGTGGAGGAATCGCTATTCCACATTGCAAATCAAACGCAGTGAGCAAGCCGGGACTGGCGGCTATGGTAGTTCCTGATGGTGTCGAATTTGACTCTTTGGATGGAGAACCGGCAAACTTGATTTTTTTGATTGCAGCACCAAATACAGAAGATAATATCCACTTGAGTGTTTTAAGTAAGCTTTCAGTATTATTGATGAATGAGGAGTTTACAAACAGTCTGAGAAATGCAAAGACGGTAGAAGAGTTTTTGCAGATTATTGATGAAGCAGAGAGCGATAAAGATTATAATTCTGAGCCACAAGAGATAGAAAATACAGATTCAGGGAAATTAATTTTGGCTGTTACCGGATGCCCTACGGGAATTGCTCATACTTATATGGCAGCAGAAGCAATTGAGAAAAAGGCAAAAGAAATGGGCTATCAGGTAAAGGTAGAAACAAGAGGTTCCGGTGGTGCGAAAAATATTCTCACAACAGATGAGATTGAGCAGGCAGCAGGCATTATTGTTGCGGCAGATACGAAAGTTCCTATGGATCGTTTTGCTGGGAAGCGTGTTGTTGTTACAAAGGTAGCTGACGGCATTAATAAAGCAGAAAAATTAATCAATGAGGCTGTCAGCGGAAATGCACCTGTATTTGAGAGCGGAACAGGGGATGTGGAAGAAAGAGCTACAGGCGAAAAAGAATCTATTGGACATGCAGCGTATAAACATCTGATGAGTGGAGTATCTCATATGTTACCGTTTGTTATTGGCGGTGGTATTATGGTTGCAATTGCATTCCTGATTGATACTATTTGTGGATACGGAACGACTGGTGGCTCAAACTTCGGTCAATGTACCCCGTTATCAGCACTATTTAAATATATTGGTGGTCTTGCCATGAATCTTATGGTTCCTGTGCTTGCAGGATATATCGCATATTCTATTGCAGACAGACCAGGCCTTGCAGTTGGTTTTACAGGCGGTTTGCTGGCAACGAATGGTAATGCAGCATTGGCAGGTTTTGTTTTCGGTAATAATGTAGATTCCTTAGGTGGATTTTCTAAATTTATTGCCAACTTTGCATTTGTCAGCAAAGATGGTGGCAATACAGTGTCTGGTTTCCTTGGTGGAATTTTAGCAGGTTTCCTTGCAGGCTTTATTGTATTGGCATTAAAGAAACTTTGTGAAAAACTTCCGGGAGCTTTAGATGGCATTAAGCCAACATTGATTTATCCGTTGGTTGGTATATTTATTATTGGAATTCTTATGTGTATGATTTTCAATCCATTGATTGGTTTGATTAACACAGGACTTAGCAATATGCTTACAAGTCTTTCCCATGCAGGATTGATTACAGTGTTAGGATTGATTGTTGCAGCCATGATGGCTATCGACATGGGCGGTCCGATTAATAAGGCAGCATATGTATTTGGTACAGGTATGCTGGCAACAGCAGCTCAGATGATGGAAGGTGGAAAGGCAGCATCAGATCCGGCAGTACAGGCTTGTTATATCGCAATGGCAGCAGTTATGGTTGGTGGTATGGTTCCTCCTGTGGGAATTGCGATTGCAAGTAAATTATTCCCTAAGAAATTTACGAAAGAAGAGCGTGGTGCTTTTGTTTCAAATCTGGTTATGGGAAGTTCATTTATTACAGAGAGTGCGATTCCATTTGCAGCATCTGACCCATTGCACGTGATTCCGGCAACAATGGTAGGAGCAGGTGTAGCAGGATTCCTTTCAGCATTGTTTGGATGCACATTGATGGCTCCACATGGTGGTATATTCGTATTTGCAACTGTTGGCAATCCATTGCTTTACGTTGTGTCATGGCTTATTGGCTCGGTTATTACAGCCGTGTTGTTGGGAGTTCTGAAAAAAGACGTAAAGAAATAAATTCTCATTTATGGCAAGAGAATTCCGGAGGTGTAGAAATGGTCTGAATATAAAAGGATACTTACATCAAAGAGCATTACACGTACTAATTTTTTATTTATTTACGTGTAATAATCATCTGTTTTGGGGAAAATTCAAAGAAGATTACACGTATAAACTTCTTTTTCACCGGATATACGTGTAATTTTCTTCTGCTTTTGGGAAAATCCAAAGAATTTTACATGTATAAACCAACTTTTTTACTGGATATACGTGTAATTTTCATTTGCCTTTTGGGGAAATCCAAGCAACTTTACATGTATATTATTGGTTTTTGTTTAAATATACATGTAATTGTATATTATATTTTTAAATTAATATTCAACCAGTAGTTGCATAAAACTCAATAATGGAGTTATTGTTTCAAAATAGGTATTTGCTATAATAATATTAGCAGCTGCAAGATATTAAAAAACGGAGGAACAATAATGACTAATTCAATAGCAAACCAAGTTAAAATATTGCGAAAAGCTAAAGGGGTAACGCAGGAAGAAATGGGAACGGCATTAGGGCTTAGTTATCAGGCAATTTCTAAATGGGAAAATGATGCTACTCTTCCTGATATTCAAATGATTCCTAAAATTGCAGAATATTTTGGCATTAGTATTGATGAACTATTTGGTTATAAACTAAACGCTTTAACGAATAAAGAACGTTTTATTCAATTTATGAAAAACAATCAGATATTATGTTTGAAGAAGTGCGAATTAAAATATGGAGGAACAGCAGAGTATTATATCAACACGGAGAATTTTAATACAAATTCTCAAATCGCCAAAATTGGTGAATACTTTGCTGATTGCATCAGGGAAAATCATCTGGAGTTTGACACACTGATAGGACTTGCTTATCATGGAATCGCCTTTTCTGCGGCAACAGCAACTGCACTATTTAATAAGTATGGGGTTACAGTAAATTATTGTTATGACCGCAAAGAGCCGGACAGCAGAGGGCGAATGATTTGTGGGCATTCGTTACAGGATGGCGAACGAGTTGTTATTATTGATGATGTCATGACTACTGGAACAACACTAGAACAGAGAATTGAACAGTTAAAATCCAAAGCTGATATTGTAGTGGGGGCAGTTATAGTTATTGTAAATCGAAAGGCACAAATAGATGAAAGTGGAGAAGACAGAATTCGGAAAAAATATGGCGTAGAGGTTTATTCTATAATTACAGACGAAGATATCAATGCTTATATGAGATAGCCTGAGTGCTACAATGTTGGAATTTAATAAGGGGCATAGAGATTAATTCAGCACTACAATAATCACAATCTATAAATTTGCGATTTGTGGTGGGGGAAGAAATATAAAAGGAATACACTTGGAGAACATTAAATTTCATAAAGACATTTGTATATAAAAAAGAAGTGAGTAATTAAAACTAAAATTTGATTTCGGAATCAAATTTTAAGGATTCACGTAGGAAAATTCATATAAAGAATTTTCCGTAGTTGTATCCGATGTTTTAAATTAATCACTTCTTTATTATATCTACAAATGTTTATGAAATTCAGTTTCCAAGTGTATCCTTTTATATTCGAACCACATCGACAAACCGGATTTTAGTGGTGGAATAATCTGAGTCCTGTGAAACTCATCACCATTCCGTGTTTATTACATGCATCAATAACATCCTGATCTCTGATAGAACCACCCGGCTGTGCTACATACTTCACACCACTCTTTGCAGCTCTTTCGATATTATCGCTAAATGGGAAGAATGCATCAGAACCAAGTGTGATTCCTTCAGCCTGTGCTAACCAAGCCTGTTTTTCTTCCTTAGTAAATATTTCAGGCTTTTCTGTAAAGACTCTTTCCCACTCGCCGTCAGCCAAAATATCCATGTATTCTTCACCGATATAAAGGTCGATGGCATTATCTCTGTCAGCTCTCTTCATATCTTCTTTGAATGGAAGGTTCAGAACCTTTGGACACTGACGGAGTAACCAGTTATCAGCCTTCTGTCCTGCAAGTCTTACGCAGTGAATACGTGACTGCTGTCCGGCACCAACACCGATAGCCTGTCCGTTCTTTACGAAACAAACAGAATTTGATTGTGTATATTTTAATGTAATCATTGAAATAGCCATGTCAATCTTAGCCTGTTCTGTTAATTCTTTATTTTCTGTAACAACATTGCTGAAGAATGCATCATCAATGTTTAATTCATTACGTCCCTGTTCAAAGGTAATTCCGAAAACTTCTTTTCTTTCTAACTGCTTTGGAACATAATCAGGGTCAATTTCGATAATAGCGTAAGCGCCACGTTTCTTTTCCTTTAATAATTCCAGTGCTTCTGGTTCATATCCAGGTGCAATGATTCCGTCTGAAAATTCTCTCTTAATCAAAGCTGCAGTAGAAACATCACAGACATCTGATAAAGCAATGAAATCACCATAAGATGACATTCTGTCTGCACCTCTTGCTCTTGCATATGCAGCGGCAAGTGGAGATAATTCACCAAGGTCATCTACCCAGTAAATTTTTGCTTCAACTTCACTTAAAGGAAGACCTACAGCGGCACCGGCAGGAGAAACATGCTTAAAAGAAGTAGCAGCAGGAAGTCCTGTAGCCTGCTTTAATTCTTTAACTAACTGCCAGCCGTTAAACGCATCAAGGAAATTAATGTATCCTGGTTTTCCATTTAAAACCTTGATTGGTAATTCGCCTTCTTCCATGTAAATTCTGGAAGGTTTCTGATTTGGATTACATCCATATTTTAATTCTAATTCTTTCATTTTGTACCTCGCTTTATATTTCGTTTTAATATGTTAAAGAACTTTAACATTATGATGATAACGTTTTAGAACTTAATTATTTTTGTTAATAATTTTAGTTTCATATGTTCCATCTTCAATATTAATGTATCTTACAAACAATGAAACTTTATTATCTTCATTCAGATTGTTCCAAAGCATTTCTGTGAACTGTTCCATATCATCCATGATAGGAACAAGCTTTGGCTCGCCTTCGAAAGAAGGAAGTGGGTTTCCGTCATGCATATATGTGTGGATAAAATGACCTTCACCATTTACCGGATTGTCATAAGTAAATGTATATCTGTTGCAACATGATGGGTCGCCGTTGTTGCTCTTTAAGATAGACATTGCGTAATTATATGAACCGTCTGCAATTTCCATGATACCGGATATACGAGGTGTATAGTTTGGACCGTCCGGCTCAAATTCTCTTGTGCGAAGGGACTCCTCGAAAGTTTTTCCTTCTGCCATAAGATCATAAACAGTATCTGTCTGGTCTCCGTTGGTAACGATAGTTTTATTATCCAATACACGAACAGGTGCATAGATAATCAGACTAGGGTCAACTAATTTTGAAGGGTCAAAAGCTTCTGTGCGGATGCCTTCTCCCTCAGTAACAAAAACACGGTTACGGCTGTTCTCGCTGCGTCCCATGATAAAGTAAGCTGTAACAGCAAATTTACCGTTTGGAGACTTACCGATAACAATTCCACGTCCCGGATATGAATTTTCTTTTAATTCATTTTCAAGAGATAACATTTTCATTTCTTTTTCCTCCTTAAAGTAAAACGGACCACCTGAGAAACCAGTTGGCTGCCCAGGCGGTCGACGTACAAACTCCTTCCATACTCCCTGTGGTAAATTCCACTAATCCGCCAGTTGTATGGAAACTAATATAAGAATAACTGATTTTTCTATTATTTTCAACTAAAAAAAACGACAGAAATAAAATATAATAGGTTGCGGGAAACAGACAAATATGGTAGTTTTATTATTTGAGGGAAAAGTGATGCTAAACTTATGAAAAGAGGCGATATAATTGCAAAAGATTAAAAAAATTTTACCAATGTATGCATTTGTTCCGATTCTTGTTTGTCTGTTGACGAATGTAGTTGCTTATTTTGGAACGAGAATATTTACAACACAAATGCATCATTATGATTTTAGTATTGTGTTAGATGATATGATTCCATTTACTCCGTTTATGATTACATTTTATATTTTGGCTTATGTATCATGGATTGTTGGATTCATTGTAATAGGAAGAGAGAGCCGGAAGGTATGTTATGAAGTATGCACAGCAGAGCAGATTGCAAAACTTATGTGCATGGTGGCATTTATCGTGATACCGAGTACTATTGTAAGACCTGAAATAACAGGGAATGGGATTTTTGAGTGGCTTACCCGCCTGATATATCAAATGGATAGTCCGGATAACTTGCTGCCGTCGATTCATTGCCTGGAAAACTGGATTTGTTTTCGTGGCGCAATGAAGTGTAAGAAAGTGGGAACAGGATACCGGGTTATTATGTTTATATCAGCAATACTGGTATTTGCATCTACATTGATGGTGAAACAACATGTATTTTTAGATGTTGTAACAGCCATTATTGTTGTTGAGATAGGGCTGTTTGTGTCAAAAAGATTTGATTTAGGAAGAATTTATTTTTGGATAGAGAAGAAACTAAGTAAAATAGTAATGAAAAAATAGGGTAACATATGAGAGAAGGAAAGAAAAAATTACTGTGGTCGCTTGTACTGTTAGTATTGATAGGGTTGACAATTTATGCAATTGTTGGGAACAATGAATCTTTTACATTCGAAGGTTTTATTGATTATGTGAAATCGGCATCCTTAGGATGGATTATAGCAGCATTTGGATGTATGGCTGGCTTTTTTGTATTCGAGGCATTGGCGTTAAAGGTTTTATGCAGTGCATTTGGATATAAACGCTCAGTGAAACAGTGCATCACATATTCGGCTTCCGACATTTATTTTTCGGCAATCACACCTTCTGCAACAGGTGGGCAGCCGGCATCAGCATATTTTATGATGAAAGATAAAATACCGGGTGCGGCAACGACGATGATGTTGATAGTAAACTTGACTTTATATACTGTTTCCATTATTGTAATAGGTGTAATTTGTTTTGTTACACGACCGATGATGCTGGCACATTTCAGTATTGTTTCTAAGATAATGATTACAGTAGGTATGTGTCTGCAGTTTGTTTTATTGGCAGTGTTTTTATTGCTTGTTTATAAAGAAAAAATTATTACAAAGTGTGCAAATTTTTTCTTGAATCTTTTTAAGAAATTGCATATTATTAAAAATATTGAAACGAAACAGCAGAAGTTAAAAATAGTTGAAAAACAATATAAAGAGTGTGCCAAGGCGATTGGCAGCCATAAAAAACATATTTTTGGAGCATTTATTTTTAATTTGCTGCAGAGAGTGTCATTAATTATGGTTTCTGTGTGTGTTTTTATCGGCATTGGTGGAACAAAAATTTATGATGCTTTTGTTGCTCAGGGGTTTGTGGTACTGGGGTCTAATAGCGTTCCAATACCGGGAGCAGTGGGAGCAGCGGATTATTTATTTATAGATGGATTTGGACATCTGGTTGAAGACAGTGTAAGTATAGAACTTTTAAGTAGAGGGATTTCTTTCTACTGTTGCATAATAGTATGTGGATTAATTACTTTGGCAGCATATCTGTTAAAGGGAATGAAAGGAATGAGACGAAAGAAAAGATGTTAGGAATTTGGGATTATACAGTAGTACTTACGTATTGTTCATTATTGTCTGCGGTCACAGGCATGCTTGTATCTCTCAGCGGACATGGACATCCTTATATAGGAGTAATGTTTCTACTATTATGTGGATTGTGCGACACCTTTGATGGAAGGGTTGCCAGATCAAAGAAAAATAGAACAAAAAAAGAAAAAGATTTTGGAGTGCAGATTGATTCTTTATCAGATTTAGTAGCTTTTGGTGTGCTACCTGTATGTGTGGGAATGGCATTATACAAGAGGGATTTGTTTGATGCAGGAAAAATACAGGGAATTGCAATGACAAAAGAGCCAAGTATTCTTTGTGCAGTACCGTTTGTAATTATTGCCGTGGTAAGTGCATTATTTGTATTGGCTGCACTGGTTCGACTGGCTTATTTTAATATTACTGTAGAAGAAACGCAGGGAGAAGGACTGGGAGATAAGAAACATTATTTTGGTCTGCCGGTTACTACAACAGCACTTATTTTTCCGACATTTTTATTACTGAGACATATTTTGTATGTTTATGATATTAATATTTCATTTGTATACTATATTTTATTAATTATTGTTGCAGTTTTATTTGTTATGAAGTTTAAATTAAAAAAACCTGGAACGTTAATGGTTTATTTTATGGTTTTTATTGGGGCAATAGAGTTTTTTGCAGTAGTTTTATTAAAGGTTTTTTTGAAATAATATGAAAAATAACGACGAATCAAAATTATTAAGATTTTTATATCACACAATACCGGGGCGCATGGTATTAAAATTATTAACAATGCCAGCTCTTTCCAGAATTGTTGGAAAGTATCTGGATTCAGCTATTTCAGGGTTTCATATCAGAGGATTCATAAAGAAAAATGGAATTGATATGAGTGAATATGAAAAACCAAGATATAGTTGTTTTAATGATTGTTTTACAAGAAAGATTTTGCCGGAAAAGAGACCGATATGTTCAGAAGAAGATGCGTTGATTTCTCCTTGTGATGCAAGACTTTCAGCGTATCATATTGATGAAAATTCTGTATTTCATATAAAGCGAAGCACATATCAGGTAAAAGATCTTATTCCTGACAGTAAATTTGCACCGGATTATAATGGAGGAACGTGTCTTGTTTTTCGATTGTGTGTAGATGATTATCATAGATATGCGAATATTGACAATGGTAATATTTTGGAAAACAAAGAAGTTCAGGGACGACTTCATACAGTCCGTCCAATTGCAGTGAACCGATATCCGGTATTTACCCAAAACAGCAGAGAGTATACAATCATAGAAACAGAAAACTTTGGAATAATTGCCCAGATAGAAGTGGGAGCAATGATGATTGGAAAAATAAAAAATCATAAAAAATCCGGTAAAGTAGTACGTGGTACAGAAAAGGGAATGTTTCTGTATGGTGGTTCGACAATTGTGGTGCTGTTAGAAAAGGATAAGGCAGAAATTCCGGAAGAATACTTTGAAAATACAAAAAATGACATAGAGACACGGGTTCTTTACGGAAGTAAAATCGGAGTAAAGATTAAATAATATAAAATGGTTTTAACGTTACAGTTTTGTAGAAGTTAAAACCATTTTTTGCGTTTAAATACAATACACATTACGATAACCAGCAGACAGCTTAAAACAAATATAAGAGGGTACCCGTATTTCCATTCAAGCTCCGGCATATGTTCAAAGTTCATGCCATACCAGCCGGCGATTAATGTCAGGGGCATAAATAATGTGGTAACAATTGTAAGAAATTTCATAATAATGTTTTGGTGAACATCAAGCTGCTGTTGGTAAATATCACGTATTTGCGAGGTATATTCCCATATCTGCTCTGATTCATGTCCGTAAAGAGTTATTTTACGAATCAGAATATTAAATAATTGCTTTGTTTCTTTATCAAAAAGATTTTGAGTGTCATCAACCAGATCACCACAGATTCCTTCAATTTGAACATAATAGTGATGCAGTTTGAGGGTACGGCTGCGGTAGTTGGTAATCTCACGAATCTGGTCCATTTTCTTTTCATTTAAAACATTTAATTCCAATTGAATTAAATTTTGCTGTAAACTGTTAATTTTTTCTAAATCTTTGGACATAATAAAATCAAGGAGATAATATAGTGCTGTGCCACTGGATGTAATATGCTCTAAATGAACTTCAAGCATTTTTTCAAAAAAATGTGCTACAAATTCATCTCTGTCCACGAATATTACATAATCTTCTGTGTAGATAAAACAAATAATAGAGCGTTCAGCAACCAGTATTTCAGGGATATTAATGAAGCCATATATAAAACCCTGAAAGCTCTCTATTTTAGAAAAATGTAAATCCATAAAAAGTAATGGGATTTTTGGAATATAATAATTGATAATATCATAGTGATTTGCCTTATTCGCTGGAATAATTGCTACAAAATCTTTATCCGGTTTTGTTTCAAGGGCATTTTTAAAATCATCAATTGCATAAAACATTGTCTTTCTCCTATTCAGTATATTGATAGAATGGATGAAAATTAGGTTTTTAAACATAGAAAAATAAGGTATAATAAAATATAAGAGTCAGGGAGTAATGGTTATGAGTAGACAGGAAACATTAGTGAAGATTTTAATAAAAAGAAAATTTACAATCTCATTTGCTGAAAGTTGCACTGGAGGGAAAATGGCAGCATCTATTGTGGATGTGGCAGATGCGTCAAAGGTGTTAAATGCCAGTGCCGTGACTTATTCCAATGAGGCAAAGATGAGGTATTTGAATGTGCAGCAGGATACTCTTGAGAGGTTTGGTGCAGTCAGTGAGCAGACAGCCAGAGAAATGGCAGAAGGTATCGCAAAAGCAAATAATGCAGACATTGGCGTAGGTATTACAGGAATTGCAGGACCAGGGGGAGGAACGGATGAAAAACCAGTTGGAACCGTATGTTTTGGTTATTGCATTCAGGGTATTACATTAACGGAAACGATGCATTTCGGAGACATGGGACGTAATGTAGTCCGGGAGAAGAGTGTCAGTCATGTGTTAGACACCCTTATAAATAAATTGAACTAATAAACCGAATATGATAAAATGAAATTTACGAATTTATTAAAGAAGTTGAGGACATTAATATGCCAATTAAAGTGAAACAAAACTTACCAGCAAGAGATATTCTGGAAAATGAAAATATATTTGTTATGACAGAAAACCGGGCGATGACGCAGGATATCCGTCCCCTAAGGGTTCTGGTTCTGAATCTGATGCCTACAAAGATTGTCACAGAGACTCAGATACTCAGAAAGTTATCTAACACACCTCTTCAGATAGAGGTTGAGTTTTTGCAGACTGCTACATATAAATCTCAACATACCGATGTCAGTCATATGGATGAGTTTTATAAAACCTTTGATGAGATTAAGGATCATTATTTTGATGGACTGATTATTACGGGGGCACCTCTCGATTTTGTAGATTATGAGGATGTGAATTATTGGGATGAAGTATGTATGATTATGGAATGGTCAAAGAAGCATGTACATTGTACGTTCCACTTATGCTGGGGGGCATATGCAGGATTGTATTATCATTATGGTATTAGAAAGAGAGACCGTATACCTAAATTATCAGGAATTTACAGTCATACGATTTTAAACAAAAAATCTCCATTATTCAGAGGGTTTGATGATATCTTTTATGCGCCACATTCCAGAGCAACGGAGATTACAAAAGAACAGATATTAGAATGCCCGAAACTGGAACTCATGGCAGAGTCAGAGGAAGCTGGTGTAGCGATTGTTAAATCAGAGGATAGCAGACAGTTATTTGTTTTCTGTCATTCAGAATATGATGCAGATACATTAAAGTTAGAATATGAGAGAGATGCAGAAAAAGGAATGAATCCACAAGTTCCGGTAAATTATTTTCCAAAAGATGATCCTACAAAACAACCGATTGTTAATTGGCGGTCGGCAGGACAGCTTTTATGGACGAACTGGATAAATTATTATGTATATCAGACAACCCCGTATGATATCAATGAGGTAGAAAACGAAGCATAACAGTAATATCAGTTTTGGAGGCAAAAGATGATAAAGATTATTACAGACAGTACCAGTGATTTATCAGAGGATATTTTAAAGAGATATGATATTGATGTATTGCCATTGTATATACATTTAGGAGAAAATGAATATAAGGATAGACTGGAGATAAAACCGGACGATATTTATGAATGGTCAGATAAGAATAATAGTACACCAAAAACATCCGCGCCATCTATAGAAGATGCGGTAAAAGCGATAAAGCCTTATGCAGATAAAGGTGATGACGTGATTATGTTTGCGATTTCAGAGGATATGTCCACAACGGCAAATGTTATGCGATTGGCGGCAGCAGAGCTGGAATATGAAGACCATGTATATGTGATAGATTCAGCGAACTTATCTACTGGTATTGGACATCTGGTTATAGAAGCGGCAATTATGGCGCGAAAGCAAATGTCTGCAAAGGAAATTATCAATTCCATTGAAGCATTAAAACCATATGTGAGAGCTAGTTTTGTAGTGGATACTTTAACATATTTACATAGAGGAGGCAGATGTTCATCTACCGCAGCGTTAGTGGGAAGCCTTCTCAAACTTAAACCACGTATTGTTGTAAACAGTGGTAAAATGGAAGCAGATAAAAAATATCGTGGCAATCTGAAAAAAGTAATTCTTCAGTATGTTAAAGACTTGGAAAAAGAGTTGGTGCATGCAAAAAAAGACAGAGTATTTATTACTCATTCCGGATGTGATAGAGAAATTGTAGACAGTGTAAGAGAATATTTAGATAGGCTTGAACATTTTCACTCAATTGTTGAGACAACAGCAGGCAGTGTGATTTCCAGTCATTGTGGACCGGGAACTTTAGGAGTTTTGTTTATTGCAGGAGGTGATTCTTTTGGTCCATATGACAAACAGTTTGATTTTAATAAGAATGGTGTGATGGAAGAAGAGGAAAAGGCTGCTGAAGCAGCGTATATCAGACATCTTGTTGAAAAAGAAAATGATGGGGAGAATGAGGAGGTAACAGATTGACAACAAACAAAAAGAAAAAATATAACCGTATGATAATTAGTGTTGCAGCGTTATTGATAGTGATGTGTCTTATATTCATTGTTATGTTATTAAAAGCAGCAACAGAGCAAAGTTTTTTGGTGGTTTTTGTTGTAGCATTTACAGTTGCGATTGCAATTATATTTTTTACAGCAAAGGATATGTTGAAATAATCGAAGTTAAATAATTGATAGTATTTAAAAGTTGACGGTTTGGACAATTATATACCAAAAAATCTTGTATATTCTGCCTATGACATTTATGTGCCAAAAGTAGTAAAATGATATAAGTGGGGAAATATTTACATAATAATAAGAATAGAGGTGTTATAAATTGTTTAAAGTTGGAGACTATATTGTTCATGGAAGAAATGGTGTTTGTAAGGTGGTAGATATTACCCATATTGATATATCAGGAGCAGATAAAAACCAATTATATTATACATTGGTTCCAATGAAGTCTGAAGATAGTAAGATTTTTTATCCGGTGGACAGCAACAGAGTCGTTATGCGTGCTGTTGTATCAAAAGAAGAAGCAAAAAATATTGTTTCAGGAATTAAAGATATTGAGCCTATGTGGATTGATAATGACAGACAACGTGAAGAAAAGTATAAAGAAGCAATTAGTTCCTGCGACTGTCAGCAGTTAATTTGTATTATTAAAACACTGTATGCCAGAAATGAAGAAAGAATCGCTCAGGGAAAGAGAATCACATATGTAGATGACAGATATTTAAAAGAGGCAAAACAAAATCTGCATGATGAATTTTCTATTGCGTTGGGGATAGAGCCTTCAGAAGTGGAAAAATATATTGCAGAGCATATAAAGCAAAAATAAGCAATGCACAGGAAAAATATTAAAAATTTTTTTCCTCTCGTGTTAAACGTACTATATAATCAGAGAAAAACAGCCGCGAAATTTAGTAAACTAAATTCGGGGCTGTTTTTCTCTGATTATGCATTGCTTATTAGATGTCGAATTGTGCTTGCCAAGATGACAACCAGTGAATTATAATGTGTAATGTGAAATAAAATACAAATAATTCACGTTATATTTATATACGGGTAATGCATATATAACATAGAAAAGATTAAGGAGGATGCAAAATGTTTTGTAAAAAATGTGGTAAATATGTTCAGCCGGAAGAAAAAGTATGTCCATATTGCGGTGAGACCGTAGAACAGATAAAAGAAGATTTAGGAGAAACAAAGGTTATTGGAGATTTAGATATTGATGATGAACTTGTGGAGATTCCTGAAGAGATAGAATTTGTAGAAGAAGAGTCTTTTGATTTTCCGGAAGATATGGGCTCAGAAGAGTTTGAATTTGAGGAAGATGATGAACTGACAGAGGATGAAGAATTTTATGATGAAGACGAAGATGATTTTGTGGCAGGAAAGGCTGCAATAACAAACCAGAATAAAAAAATGAATATTATTGCGATTGCTGTTTCGGCAGGAATTATTATTATCATCGTAATAGCAGCGGTTGTCTTGTCAATGACATTTGGAAGTCCAAAAGAAGAAACAACTACAGAGGAAACAACAACGGTGGAAGAGACTACGACAATAGAGGATGATGACCGAAGTGATGCTACTGATGAGCCGGAAACGGAAGAGGTACGGACAACAATTCCGGAGACGAAGGCACCAGAGACAGACCCGCCGACAACAAAGAAAAGAAAACCGGTAACAACGAAACCAACAGCAGCACCAACAACAGAGGCCCCAACGGATCCACCAACAGAACCGCAAACAGAGGCACCAACAGAGCCACAGGGAGATATAGGAGACGAAGGGCCTGTAGAGTAAAGAGGAATATATGGAAATAAAAAGTAAAGTGAGTGAATATTTTATTCAATTATTAAAATCAACAATACAAAATCAAATACCGGCTGAAAAGCCGGAAGATGTAGAATGGCGGGATGTTTTAAATCTCGCTGTTTATCATAAAGTGGAAGAGATGGTTTTTTGTGCTGTAGAAAAATTAAAAAATAAACCGGATAAAGAAATTTTGGAAAAGATGTATCATCAGCATGAAAAAAATCAGCTTGTCGATACCATTCAGAAAGCAGAAGCCGAAATGATACTTGGTGAGATGGCAGCTGAAGGGATAGAGATTCTTCCTTTAAAAGGTAATGTATTAAAATCAATTTATCCAGATTCTAATTATCGGCAAATGGGCGACTTAGACTATTTATTAGAGGAAAAAAATATTTCCAAAGCAGGGGAAATATTGAAAAGAATGGGATATACTGCTGTAGATGTGGGGTCTGAAGACAGCCATGATGTGTATTTAAAAAAACCATACTTAGAGGTAGAACTTCATCGCAGGCTGCTTCCACCCACTGAGGAAAATCATTGGCATACGGATGATATATGGAAGAGATTAAGAAGAAACAAAGAGAATAAATATGTTTTAGAAATGAGTTTGGAAGATTTTTATTTATATCATCTGCTTCATTTTGAAAAACATTATTCCATGGATGGCTGTGGAATACGTTCTATCATAGACCAATATTATTTAATAGAACAGTTTAAGAATAAGCTGGATTGGGATTATATTCATGAACTGCTTCCAAAGATGAACTATGTAGAATTTGAGGCTATGAGCAGAGGGTTAGCACAGGCCTGGTTTGCTGATGGAGAAATGAAGGACGAGTGGAAAGGTCCGGCAGAGTTTATAATAAACAGTGGGGCGTTTGGAACTTTTGAACAATATCAGAAGTGGGCAATGGAACGATACAAAAGAGAAGAAGGAATTCAGACAAAACAGGGATTCTTTTTCCGACGTATGTTTATGGAACGGGAAAGAATGGAGTTCAGCTATCCTATATTAAAAAAACATGGATGGTTATTACCATTTTTATGGATACATAGACTTTTTTATGCAGTTGTTTTCCGAAGGGAAAGAGTGAAAAGAGAATTAAAAACATTTAAAAAATAAAGTGAAAACAATCAATAGAAATAAAAACACAATTTTCCATTTAAAAATCTAAAGTTTTTGTGTATAATTATATAGTAACTTTTTATTAGTTAGGAACATAATGGGACGGAATGTTCATTGTGAAATATATAAAAACAGGAGAGAAAAAATGGATAAGAAAAAAGAATTTAAGCCGTTTATTTCTGCTGACAAAGTGCTACCTGAGTTTACAGTAACGTCTGTGATAATAGGTGTTATTCTTGCAGTAATATTTGGCGCAGCCAATGCTTATTTAGGATTAAGAGTTGGTATGACAGTTTCTGCTTCTATTCCGGCAGCAGTTATCTCCATGGGTGTGATACGTGTTATTTTAAGAAAAGATTCTATTTTAGAAAATAACATGGTGCAGACGATTGGTTCAGCTGGTGAGTCTTTAGCAGCAGGAGCGATTTTTACACTGCCGGCATTATTTATGTGGGCAGCAGAGAGACCGGATGAGTTTTCAAAGCCATCATTTATTGTAATTGCGTTAGTCGCATTGTGTGGTGGTATTTTAGGCGTATTATTTATGGTACCTCTTCGTACAGCGTTAATTGTTGAGGAACATGGAGTTTTGCCTTATCCGGAAGGAACAGCCTGTGCAGAGGTACTTTTAGCAGGTGAAGAGGGCGGAAACAAGTCCAAGGTTGTATTTTCCGGTTTAGGAATTGCAGCAGT
This sequence comes from uncultured Eubacterium sp., assembly GCA_947573465.1. Taxonomy (GTDB): domain Bacteria; phylum Bacillota; class Clostridia; order Lachnospirales; family Lachnospiraceae; genus Eubacterium_G. The sequence goes on along the minus strand of CANPET010000002.1, from coordinate 8,147 downwards.
ATATAAGTTTGTTGCAGACGGGCTTCGTTTATTCCCAAGTGAGGTAGTGTTCTCATTTAAGAACAAGACGTTTACATCCAGTGTGGGTATGGATGTACTTCCGGCATTAGCAGGTGTAGGATACATTTGTGGACCACAGGTTTCCAGTTATTTGTTTGCCGGTGGTGTATTATCATATCTGGTATTGATGCCGGCGATTGCCTTTTTTGGTGGAGATAGTTTGTCAGCAGTAACAGATACAGCAGGAAAGGCTTTAGCTTTCAATCAGTTAGAACCGGGACAGATATGGGGAAATTATATTAGATACATTGGCGCCGGTGCTGTTGCGGCGGGTGGTATTATTAGTTTGATTAAAACATTTCCTACCATGATTAAAACCTTTAAAAATGCCATTAAAGGTTTTGGACATAAAGGAGATGATAACAGAACAGCAAAGGATTTACCACTTCCGGTAGTTTTGGGAGGAATTGTGGTGCTGGCAGTTGCAATGTGGATTATTCCGGGTATCCCTGTTAGTTTAGGCGGAGCTGCTATTATTGTAGTATTTGGATTTTTCTTTGCTACAGTATCGTCCCGAATGGTAGGGATTGTAGGAAGCAGTAACAATCCTGTGTCCGGAATGGCGATTGCGACATTGATTATTACGACAATTGTTTTAAAACTGGCAGGAGGTTCTGAGGTTGAGATTATGACTGCCGCCATTGTAATCGGTACGATTATCTGTATTATTGCAGCGATGGCAGGAGATACATCCCAGGATTTAAAGACAGGATATATTGTAGGTGCAACACCGGTGAAACAGCAGGTTGGCGAGTTGATTGGTGCAGTTGCATCAGCGTTTGCTATTGGTGGGGTTATGTATTTGTTAAACAGTGCATGGCAGTTTGGTTCAGAACAGATTCCGGCACCACAGGCATCACTTATGAAAATGGTTGTAGAAGGTGTTGTTGGTGACAATATGCCGTGGACATTGATTTTCATTGGAGTGTTTGTTGCGATTGTCGTTGAGATATTAAAGATTCCGGTTCTCGCTTTTGCAATTGGCCTGTATTTGCCGATTTATCTTAGTGCGCCGATTATGGTTGGTGGTGCAGTCAGATGGTTGATTGAACGTAGAAAGTATAGCAGTGAGAAAGAAAAGAAACATTGTACCGAGATGGGTACATTATATTCCGCAGGTATGATTGCAGGTGAAGGAATTGTAGGTATATTGCTGGCACTTGTAGCAGTATTTAACTGGAAGATTGATCTTTCAGGTATTTATGGAGGAGATGCTAATTTCTCAGGCAGTCTTTCTTCTATTGGAAACTGGGTAGGCGTTGTAGTGTTTGCTCTATTGGTATCCACAGTATTCTTTGTTTGTAGAAAGAAAAAAGTCGTGGAAGTAGAAACACAGGATATTGATGTTAAATAAAGATTGATTTCATTGCCTTGGATGGGGTACAATAACTCTATCCAAGGTTTTTCTTTTCGTTGGAGTATAATAGATTTGAAGAGAAAGAGGTCAGATTTGAAAAAGGATGGTAATTATTTAGATAAAATCCCAAAAGTGAATAAAAAATGGGAATTGACAAAAGAGGGTGTCGTAGAGATTACTGTAGAAAATAAAGGAATGTTTCATACGATTGCCCAGAAAGTTTTTAAAAAGCCCAGATTTAGTTTTATAAAATTGGACGAATATGGAAGTTGTGTGTGGCAGCAGGTTGATGGAGTGAAATCAATTTATGAAATTGGTCAGATTTTAAAAGAAAAGCATGCCGGAGCAGCAGAACAGTTATATGAAAGATTGTCAAAATTTATGGGAATACTAGAACAAAACAAATATATTGTTTTTGTAGAAAAGGAAGAATAAATGAAAACAAGTACAATTATTTTAGGTGTTATATTTTTTGCTATTGCTACCATATTGATATATAGCTGGGGATTAGTAAAACAGAGAAATCAGACAAAGGATTTGATGAACTTATTGTTCAGCAAAGGAAATGCGAGAGTAAAAAAACATTTGAAAAAGAATGCATATGTCACAGTGGAAGAAGTAGCAAAAATGGCAGAGGGATTGGAGGCAAAACAGCCATTTTCCCCCAATAAAGCTGTTGTGAAAGATAAAAAAGATTTTGCTGTGAAACTGTTGGAGTATATGGTGAAAACAGGACAATTAGAAAAAGAGGGAAATAGGTTTTGCAAAAGCAATATAAAATAGAAGCAAGCATTTGCGTATGAAAATATTTAAAAAGGTGAAGGGAGTAAGAAATGGGAGTTTTAGATGGAAAGAAACCACAGAAAGTATTTCAGTTTTTTGAGAAGATTGCAGGGATTCCACATGGGTCAGGGAATGTGGAACAGATTAGTAATTATTTAGTAGATTTTGCAAAGGAAAGAAACCTGAAATATCGTCAGGATGAAAAGCTGAATGTAATTATTTGGAAAGAGGGAACAGCAGGATACGAAGAGTCAGAGGCAGTGATTCTGCAGGGACATATAGATATGGTGGCAGTGAAAACTGCGGACTGTGAAAAAGATATGGAAAAAGAGGGATTAGACCTTCAGGTAGAGGGAGATGTATTAAGTGCAAAAGGCACATCTTTAGGTGGAGATGATGGTATTGCTGTGGCTTATGCTTTGTCAGTATTGGATAGCAAGGACATTGCCCATCCTCCTATTGAGGCTGTGTTTACTGTAGATGAAGAGATAGGTCTGTTAGGTGCAACCTATTTAGATGTATCAGATTTAAAAGGTAAAATGTTATTAAATATGGATTCAGAAGATGAGGGAGTTTTTACTGTTAGTTGTGCAGGTGGGGCAACAGTAGAGTGTGTGTTGCCATTTCGAACAGAACCGATTAGTGCACAAATTATTGAAATTAAAATGGATGGTTTTGCAGGCGGGCATTCCGGTGTAGAGATTAATAAAGGCAGAGCAAATGCCAACTGTGCATTAGGACGTGTACTTTTAAATGTATTCCAGAATGTTGGTATGCGCATTATGGCAGTAAATGGTGGCGAGAAGGATAATGCTATTGCAAAAATCAGTGAAGCTGCTATTGCGGTAAATCCTGAGGCTGTGGAAAAAGCAAAAGAGATTATTGAAAATACATTTGCAGAGATAAAAGAAGAATATGAAACAACAGATCCGAATGCCAAGATTCAGATGAATGTAACAGAAGAGGGATTGTCAGAAGCGCTATCAGGTCCGGCAACGTTAGCAGTTATTATTTCTTTAGTAAATATGCCAAATGGTATTCAGAGAATGAATCCGGATATACCGGATATGGTGCAGACATCATTAAATTTGGGAATGTTAAGAACCAACGAAAATACAGTTACATTATCTTATGCTGTTAGAAGTTCCAAAGAAAGTGAAAAGCATTTTCTCGTTGAGAAATTACGTTCATTAACAGAAATATTTGGTGGAGAAGTAAAGGTGTCCGGTGCATATCCCGGATGGGAATACAAAGCAGATTCAAAGCTTCGGGATATTGCAGTGAAAGCTTATGAAACATTATATGGTAAAGAACCAGTAGTAGAGGGAATACATGCAGGATTGGAATGCGGATTATTTGCAGACAAGATTGATGGTTTAGATGCTATATCCTTTGGTCCGGATATGAGAAATGTTCATACAACAGATGAGATATTAAGTATTTCTTCTACAGAGAGGACATGGGAATTATTATTAAAGATTTTAGAAATGCTGGAATAGGAGCAGATAGGTAATGAATTGGTCAAAATTACAAAATGACTTTAAGAAAATAGCGATTCCAATAATCGCTATTTCTTTATATATTTTATTGGGAAATGCAATATTAGGAAAAATATGCCCCATGAGGATGCTGTTCGGGATTCCTTGTCCCGGATGTGGGACAACCAGAGCATTTTTGTTGTTAATGCAGGGAAAAGTGGCAGAAGCCGCAATCAGCAATCCACTATGGATTCCTATTGTTGTGTTAGGAGCGGTATTTTTTATAAACAGATATTTTGTAACATCAGAAAAGACATCTGCAAAAATTACAAGGATATTAAAAGGGATGATGATGGTAGTTGGTGTGTTGTGCATTGCTTATTATGTTTATCGTATGATTTATTGGTATCCGAATAGAGAACCGATGATTTATGATACTAATAATTTGTTACAGAGACTAGGGATAATAAAAAATTGAGTAAACAATTTTGTAATGGAAAGGTATAAGAGATGAAATTTTTTAAAGAACAGGCGATAGGATTTGGAACCGGATTGGTTTTAGGAATTGCTTGGGGCGTGTTGTCAGCAATGTTAGAAGAGAATGGATTGATTGATGCTCCAAGTGGATTATGGTCAGTCGTTGCTATGATTATCAGTATTATTTTACATATTATTTTTCATGAATTAGGGCATTTGGAAGCGGGACTTTTAAGTGGATATGAATTTAGTTCTTTTAGAATTGGTAATCTGATATGGATCCGGGAAAATGGAAAAATCAAGTTGAAAAAATTTTCGTTGAAAGGAACAGCAGGGCAATGCCTTATGATTCCACCAGAGGGAAAAGGATATGATTATCCGGTTGTTCTGTATAATCTGGGTGGAATTTTATCAAACATGATTGCGTCAGTGATTGTGGCTGTTTTGGCAATTTTTCTTCGAAGTGGAGAAATGTTGACTTTTCCGCTTGTGGGTATCTATAGCATTATTACAAATGGGATACCAATGAAAATGCAGGGGATAGCCAATGATGGAATGAATGTGAAATGTTTGAAAAAAGAACCATTGGCGATGCAGTCGTTCGATTGTCAGCTGAGAAGTAATGCGTTATTAATGCAGGGAGTTCGGTTAAAAGATATGCCGGAGCAATGGTTTTATATTCCTGAAAATAGTGATTTTAATGATGTAAATACAGGGTCATTAGTATATATGCAGATTGCAAGAATTCTTGACAGATGCGAATTTTCATTGGCAAGAGAGCAGATTCAATGGGCGCTAAATCATGTAAAGGGAATGCTGGGCTTACATAAAAATGAGTTAAAGTGTGAACTGATATTTTGTAATATTATGTTAGGGCAATATGAAGAGGCTGAGAAATTATATGAATATGAAATGAAAAAATATATTACGGCAACAGGAAACTGGTTATCCAGAGCAAGATTAATGTATGCTTATTATTTGTTGGTAGAGAAAGATAATGAAAAGGCAGAAACAGAACTGAAGTTATTTCATCGTATCAAAAAGACAAGTCCTAATATCGGGGAGATAGAAAGTGAAGCAGAACTGTTAGATTTATTGTCTTGTCAAAAAACAAAGAATAATACGGATATGTCTTAATGTTGGAATATCATACGACATAATGTGAGAAATATGGTATACTTGAAAAGTTAGGAGAGATGTTATGGCGTTTACACATTTACATGTCCATACAGAGTACAGTCTGTTGGACGGATCAAGTAAAATTAAAGAAATAACAAAGAGAGCCAAAGAACTGGGAATGGACAGTCTTGCCATTACAGATCATGGTGTTATGTATGGTGTCATTGATTTTTATCGGGCAGCTTTAGCCAATGATATTAAACCGATTATTGGTTGTGAAGTATATGTAGCTCCAGGCTCTCGTTTTGATAAAGAAGCAAATGCAGGTGAGGATAGATACTATCACCTTATTTTGCTTGCAGAAAATAATACAGGTTATGAGAATCTTTGTCGCATTGTGTCAAAAGGATTTGTTGAAGGGTTTTATTATAAGCCTAGAGTAGATTATGAAGTTTTGAAAGAATTTTCTGAAGGGATTATATGCTTGAGTGCATGTTTGGCAGGTGAGGTACAGAGATACCTTGCCAGAGGTGAGTACGAAGAGGCGAAGGCAGCAGCTATTCGTCATATGGATATCTATGGAAAGAATAATTATTTTTTAGAGCTTCAGGATCATGGAATACCTGAACAGAGAACAGTAAATCAGTCATTGATGAGACTCAGTGAAGAGCTGGGACTTGATTTGGTGTGCACCAATGATGTGCATTATACTTATGAAGAGGATACGGAAGCACACGATATTCTGTTATGTATTCAAACAGGAAAAAAGAAATCTGACGAGGATAGAATGAGATATGAAGAGGGAAAGTTCTATCTGAAATCAGAGGAAGAGATGGCAGCATTATTTCCATATGCACCTCAGGCATTGGAAAATACTCATAAGATTGCAGAACGCTGTAATGTAACCTTTGAATTTGGTGTAACAAAATTGCCTAATTTTGAAGTTCCGGAAGGCTATACACCATGGACCTATTTAAAAGAATTGTGTGAAAATGGTTTACATAACAGATATCCGGTTTTTCGTGGAGAAAAAGATGAGCATTGTAAACTGACGAAAGAAGAATTACAGGAAAGATTAGATTATGAATTAAATACCATTAAAAACATGGGATATATTGAATATTTCCTGATTGTTTGGGATTTTATTCATTATGCAAAATCCAATGGAATTGCGGTAGGACCAGGACGAGGTTCGGCGGCAGGAAGTCTTGTTTCTTATTGTCTTGAAATTACAGATATTGAGCCCATGAGATACAATTTACTTTTTGAACGTTTTTTAAATCCGGAGCGTGTATCCATGCCCGATATTGACGTGGACTTCTGTATTGAGAGACGACAGGAAGTAATTGATTATGTAGGACGTAAGTATGGAAAAGACCATGTTGCACAGATTGTAACCTTTGGTACGCTGAAAGCGAAGGGAGTTATACGAGATGTGGGACGTGTACTGGATATGCCTTATGCGCAATGTGACAGTATTGCAAAGATGATTCCAAATGATCTTCACATGACATTGGAGCTGGCTCTAAAACAGAATAAGGAATTGAAGACACTTTATGATACAGATCCAGAAGTGAAATATTTAATAGATATGTCCATGCGATTAGAGGGACTGCCTCGTCATGCTTCCATGCACGCAGCAGGTGTGGTTATCTGTGGAAAGCCGGTGGATGAATATGTGCCGTTGTCAAGGGCAGCGGATGGTTCTATTACCACGCAGTATATTATGACTACATTAGAAGAGCTTGGACTGTTGAAAATGGACTTTCTGGGACTTCGAAATCTTACTGTAATTCAGAATACCCAGAGATATATTAAGAAAAATAGAGGAATTGATTTAGATTTAAACAAAATTGATTATGCAGATAAAAAGGTGCTGGATTATATAGGAACAGGAAATACGGAAGGTATCTTTCAGTTAGAAAGCGGCGGAATGAAAAACTTTATGAAGGAGTTGAAGCCACAGAGTTTAGAGGATATTATTGCGGGTATTTCATTGTATCGTCCGGGTCCTATGGATTTTATACCAAAATATATAGAGGGAAAGAATAATATTGACAGCGTAACTTATGACTGTCCTCAGCTGGAGCATATTTTAGAGCCGACTTATGGCTGTATCGTTTATCAGGAACAGGTTATGCAGATTGTGCGTGATCTGGCAGGCTATACGCTTGGACGAAGTGACCTGCTTCGCCGTGCAATGTCAAAGAAAAAAGCAGATGTTATGGCAAAAGAACGTCAGAAGTTTGTGTATGGCGATGTATCGGAGGGTGTAAAAGGCTGCGTAAATAACGGTATCAGTGAAGAAATTGCCAATAAGATTTATGACGAAATGACAGATTTTGCAAAGTATGCTTTTAACAAATCCCATGCGGCAGCGTATGCAGTTGTAGCCTATCAGACAGCTTATTTGAAATATTATTATACAGCAGAGTTTATGGCGGCGATGCTTACATCTGTTATGGACTGGACAGGAAAAGTGGCAGAGTATGTATATTCCTGTCGTTCTATGGGGATTGAGATATTACCACCGGATATTAATGAGGGAGAAAGTGGCTTTTCTGCAGGAGATAATTGTATCCGTTATGGACTGACAGCCATTAAGAATGTAGGAAAGGCGATTATTGATAATATTGTTGCAGAGAGAGAAGCACATGGTAAGTATAAGGATTTAGAAGACTTTATTACTAGAACAGCGGGGCTAGGTGTCAATAAGAGAGCGATAGAAAACTTTATTAAAGCCGGAGCGTTTGATTCTCTAGGGGCTACCAGAAAGCAGATGATGATGATTTATGTTCAGATTATGGATGGTGTCAACCAAGAGAAGAAAGAGGCTATGGCACAGGAGGCGGATGCCCGTCTGAAAGCTCTGG
>CANPET010000001.1 GCA_947573465.1 uncultured Eubacterium sp. | reverse complement strand
CATCCCTCTGTACTAACTGATTTAAACTGTTATACGTACTATATGTTGTAACTCCGTCCTCTATACTCTTAGTACAATTCCCCACCTTATCATATGTATACGAAGCATTACTTACCGTCTGACTGATGTTATCCGTTTTCTTCGATGTTATCATACGGTTCAGGCTGTCATAGGTATATGTCCTTGTCTCATTAACCTTCTCTTCCTGTTTTACTGGATAGTTATTGATAATCGTCTCGCTTATGATATTGCTGTTCTTGTCATAACCATAAGTATACTGTTCCAGAACCAAACCTAAGTTACTGCTGTCCGCATAAGACATCTTCGTTACCCGGTCAAAACGATCATACTCATAGGATTTCTGTATATAACCGCTTCCATTATTTAAGAATCCCCTGTAATCTTTTATTGTCTTTACCTTACTGTCATTATAGTATTCATAACCTCTGATATCACGTGTTACTTCTGCACCATTTTCATTTACGATTCCTTTGATTTTTACTAACCACTTATAATCATTGTATTCAAACTTAATTCCTTTCAGTTTGTCACCTGATGCTTTCGGATATCTTATTTCCGTCAGTTTGTCTTCGATGTCATACTTATAAACCAGTTTATTCTCATCAATTTCATCCCCTGTCGGCTCACTCGCTTTATTGATTTGGGAACACCCTGTCATTCTTCCCAACGCATCATATTTATAAATAGTATATCTATATGATTTTGGTACGTTACCTGTGACATTAAAATCAACTGCCTTATACAATAAATCATCTTCATTGTAACTGTACGATGTCAGTCTTGTCCATGTCTTATTCATGTTGTACTCATATCTTGATACTGGGAGGTTTTTCTTATTATAGTAAATCATAACATAACTTCCATTGGAATATGTTTCTTTCGTCTTGTTCCCACTGGCATCATATTCATATGTTGTTTTTATGCTGTTTGTGGCATGCTTATCTTCTACAGACAGCACCTGCCCTGCTCCGTTCTTTACCGTCTCTGATATATATCCAAGTGCATTGGTTGTTTTGTCTGTTGTAGACAGGATATTACCGGTTGCGTCCTTGTTCTGTATATCATATGCATACAAAGTATCATTGGCTGTCCCTGTTCCATCCGGCAGGCTTACTTTTGTCAGTTTTCCTTCCTCATTATATTCATATGTTGTCTTGCTGCCCTTACCATCTGTCTCCTCTGTCAGGTTGCCGTTTTCATCATACTTATTGGATGTTACAATGGAGTTTGTTGCATCTACAGTAAATGCACCATTTCTGTAAACAGGGTTCTGTATCGTGTCTGTCAGCCTTCCATGTTTATCATATACCGTTACAACCAGCTTTGGTGTTGCCGGATTTGTGCTGCCCACACCTCTTGTGTACGTTGTAAATACATTTCCCTGCTTGTCATAAGTATAATCCGTACGTATCCCGTTGCTTTCTTCCCTGACTGTCTGTCCGTAAGGGTCTGTATATGTTTTGGATATTACTTCGTCGTTTGCATTCTTTTCTGTTACAACTGCCACTGTCGGTAATCTCTTGTTTGCTCCTGTTCCGGTAATTACGTAAAAATTGTCTTCATATCCATAGGTAGTCGTTGTCGTACGGCTCTCACCACCACAGGTTAATGTCTTTGATACCACACGTCCCATGCTGTCATACTGGTATGTTGTTTTTCTTCCCTGTTTGTCTGTTTCTTCTGTAACCCTGCCATTTGAGTCATAGACTGTCATTGTCGTTTCCGGGGTTTTGTTCGGTATTGTTGTTGTCGTCGATTTAACTCTTCCGAACTCATCATACACATAAGTTGATACGATGCTTTTCTCATCTGTTGTTGTTTCTATTCTTCCTAATTCATCATATGTATTCTGCTCTGTCTGGTTGATTGTTCCAGATGTTACACTGCTTGTTTTCGTATTTCCATCCTGGTCATATGTTGCTGTATCTTTTGAATTCTCTAATCCTTTTGTTAAAGCGGTGCTGCTTACATTGCTTAAATTTGTGTTTTCATCTACTAAGGTTTCTATACTCTCTGTTGCATTTCCATCATTATCATAAGTATATCTTGTTACTGTCTTTTCTATATAATCTGTTTCTTTGATAAGATTTCCTTTACTGTCATATTCATATGCAGTCTCTGATATTGTCTCTCCGTCTGCGTTTTTTTCTACTACTTTTGTCTCTAAATCCGGATTTGAAGGATCTCCGTATGTATATGTCGTTACATTTCCTTCTTCATCTGTTTCTGTTTCCACATTACTTCTATCATCGTATGATACTGCTTCTTCTAAATGTTTATCTCCCTCCCCGCCTGTAGGCGTGATTGTTTTCACGATATTGTTCTGGAGTTCATGGTACTGGACTTCTTCTGTTGTGTTTGTCACAAGACTTCCGTCATATGAATATGTAAATACGTTTCCTGAATCTTTTGTCGTCTTTAATACTTTTCCGTCCGCATCGAACTCATACTCTTCGTAATGCAGTATCATGTTGTTTGGATTCTTTGTGTATACTCTTGTTTTCAGAGGTTCGTAATTGGTATATACATCGATTCTTGAATTATCAGGATAAATTGCACTGCTGACACTCTTTCCGTCATACTCTATTCTGTACGCCGTTCCCATGGCATCAATGATTTTACTCATCTGTCCGTTACTGTTATATTCATAATTATACACGATTTCATTATCGTCTGCACCCTTGTGGGTAACTTTTGTCAGCCTTTTACCTGTATATGTATAATTAAATGATGACCCGTCTGCCAGTGTTGTTTTACTGATAAAGTAGTCTCCTCCGGAATAAGCAAACTCAAAGTCTATCTTCTGGCCTTTGCTGGAATGAATGGATTCTATCAGTCCGAAATTGGAATGATATTTTATGTAGATAAATGTTCCGTTGGCTTCTTCGATCAGACGTAGTCTTCCGGCTGCATCAAAGTAGCGTTTTATTTTGTCTTTGTCTGTTATGATATATTTTGATGTAAAGCTGACTGTGCTTGACGGCTTTGTCTCTGTTGCTGATATGACTCTGGTCTGGGTAATGTCTTTTATTTCTATACTCAAGTCGGGATTTTCATTACATACCAGTTCCTCACTCTCCTGCTGTTCAAATGTGTATACTGCCCCTGTTCCATCTTTATATATCAATGAACCGATACTGTCATCTGCGATACAGGCATCATATCCGCAGGTCCATCCGATGCCAAAGTTTGACCTCTCTGTATTTCTTGAATTGTATGTCCTGCTGATTTCCAGTCCTAACTGCGGTGTCGGCAGTGCCACATCTTCCTGCCGGTACAGAAAATTTCCCTGGGACAGCTCTATCTTCCCGCTTCCATTCAGTGTACTGAAATCTTCATAAGTATAGATGTCTTTTTCTCCAATATGCGGATTCTCATAGGTAATTGACAGGCTCATATAGCGCTGATTCTGTAATGAGGAACTGTAAAAGTTTACACCGGTTCCTTCTTCCACGCATTTCAATGCCAGTCCTGTATTCTCTATGCTTCTGTCTGCCACTGCCTGTGCCCAGTCTTTTAAATCTACAAAGTGGGTTGTATTTGCCGCTCCGGTACACTTGAACTGTGACCATACCTTATCTCCCATCGGGGGATGGTTGTTCCATGTGATGACATCCGGATCCCATGTGCCTGTCGGAGTTCTAACTTCTACATGACCGGAAATGAACTCTTTATTGACATTCTGTCCGGCAGGATATATTTTGTCTTTTTCTGTAATCTTTAAATAAGCCTCTTCTATATCAGAGCCATAAAATGTACCGGTTGTTCCCACCAGTGCATTATTGGTATCGATTCCACTTGTATCTATGTAACAGACCGTTTCTGCTGAGCCATATGCCCCATAGTTTGCTCCCTTATTATATATCCGGATGAGATTTGTATTTTTCATGTTCATGTTTTTTGTATAAGGAAAATCTGATACATTTGCACTCTCCAGCCTGTCATTTAGCCACAAAACAGTCGGGTCTATTATTACCGGATACTTTGTATGTTCTGAATTCAGATAGTCTTTATCTACAACTACTTTCAGTATGTACTCTCCGTTTTTATCTTTTTCTATTTCATAATGCACTTCGTCATAGGTAAGTTTCCCATCCGCATCCTGAATGTTTGGTTCACTGATGCATGCCACAAGTTTCTTTGTTTTTTTATCTGATATCCTTATCTCTTTACTGCCTTCAAACATTTCCATCTTCATTCCCGGAAGATTCAGTTTGAATTCAAAGATATTTGTTGCCGGCTTTTCATGAAGTATAATCTCTTCTTTGACACCATTTTTAAGCGATGTATACTGATACGATATTGTCCTGCCATCACTGTATGTTAAGTTATCTTCTTTTATGCTTTTCTTCTCAATTTTTAATGGTGTAACGAACTTGCTTATTTTCTTAAAACTGCTTTGTTTTTCTTTATCTGCTACCCGACCAGCCTTATTATCTGTCTCCACGTCTTTAACATCATTGAGAACTTCCTTGACCGGTTCTTTATTTTCGGTATTCTCCAAAGTTTCCTGTGCCATCTCTTTTCTTACCGGAGCAAATGAGATGACATGGTTCTTTTTTGTCATTACAACTGCTTTGTCTTCATCTAAGTTTTCAGGGAAGTAATGCTTTGCATCTCCTGCCGTGTTCACATATGCATAATTTCCTGCTGTATCTTTGTCTTTGGTTACTTTCTGTCCTGTCAGTTCTTTCGTTTCACTTTTAGATATCTTTTTAAGTGACGGGTCATAATCGACATACTTTCCGTTCTCTTTGTATCGTATGTCTTCTCCGTATATCTCCAGTTTCCTGCTTCCGTTACTTAAAAGATATGTTGTTGAATTTGTGGTCCTTAAATTTTTTAGTTCTTTTACGGCTGTTGCTTTTTTGTTTTTTTCTCTGCTTAGTTTTGTCTGCTTTAATTTTTCCCGTACTTTCGCATCTTCTTTTCTGGCTTCTTCTTTTTGTGCTGCTGTTATTTTCATCTCACTCTGTACTGTTTCGTGGCAGCCTGCTGTTACATTGTATATGCCATTCACATTTAGCCCTGTAACTGCCAGTGCCATGGATAATACAACTGCACATGCCCTTTTTAACATACTCCTCTTCAATTGAAATGTTCTGTTTTTCTTCATCTGGTCCTCCCATTATTTTCATTCATCTTCCCATAGTTTTATAATACTATGAACTTTTCCGAGTTCCGTTCAGATGCTTTAAAAATTTTTATCCTTCACTTTCTCCTCTCTTCTTTTTTACTTTTTTAAAACACTTTTATATAAAAAAAACCTCTATCCACAAAGAGTGCCTGCATATGTTAGAGCCTGTTCTAATATATGCTGCTTACTCTCATAGATAAGGGGTATTTTTTTCTTTATAATTATTGTTGTTTATATTCCGTCCATCATTTCCCCCTTATAATTGTATACTACCAATTTCTGTATATAAATACAACTTATTTTTATCTAATAACTATATATTTTTTCAAATTTTTAATACCCTCCTATTCCCTCTTATCCCTTTCCTTATTTTTTGATTTGTACTATAATATCTCTATCTGAATTTTAGGGAGATTTGTATGGGTATTTTAAGTAAAATTAAAACAAAAGCCGGCAATTTAAAAGAAACAAAAAGACGTGCCACATATGCGAAATATTATAAAAATTTATTGATTGAGGATAAGGTTGTTTTGTACGATTCATACTTTGGACGGGGTATGATTTGTAATCCATATGCACTGTTTCTTGAATTAATAAAGAATGAGGATTTTAAGGATTATACACATGTGTGGGTAATTGAGGACCGATATGGAAACGAACCGATTATGGAGCAGTTTCAAAATAACAAAAATGTTTTTGCAATTGCCAGACACAGCGATGACCATCTGAGATATTTAGCTTCTGCCAAATATATTATAACAAATGTTTCTCTTCCTTTTTATTATTGTAAGAAGGAAGGGCAGGTCTATGTGAACACATGGCATGGTACACCAATTAAAAGCTTAGGATTTGATATGCCTGATGCTCCTGTTACGATTTCCAACGTTCTTAGAAATTTTTTATCTACTGATTATATTATCTCAGCCAATCCATTTTTGACTTCTGTTTTTCTGGATAAATATAAATTAGATGGATTATATGAGGGTACAATTATTGAAGAGGGATATCCTCGAAATGACAGACTATTTCATACAGATAAAGCAGAAATTATATTAAATTTACAAAAATACGGAATTGACATTGATTCCAAAAAAGAAATTATTTTATATGCACCTACATGGAAAGGCAGTGATTACAACCGTCCGGAAATTGATGTAAATGAATATATCGATTTTAAGAGAACCGTAGAATCTATGATTGATACAGACAGATATCAGATTCTCTTGAAACCTCATCAGGTTGTTTACAAAGAATTGAAAAAATCAGGTCGCATGAGCGATTCATTGATTCCTGCTTTTATTGATACGAACGAACTATTATCCATCACTGACATTTTAATTTCCGACTATTCCAGTATTTTTTATGACTATCTGGTTACGGACAAGCCTGTAATCTTTTATATTCCGGACCTTGAGAAATATAAAAATGAACGTGGTCTTTACTTAGAGCCAGAAGCATTGCCTGGACCTTGTTTCACAAAACTGTCTGAAATCGGCAATGTTATTAACAATTTAGATGAATTTATCAACAAATACCGTTCGTCCTATGAAACAGCCAAGTCTTTTGCCTGTCCAAAAGACGATGGAAATGTAGCAAAACGAATTATTGATGTTATTTTTTATCATAAAACATCTGATGAAAAGGGAACTCCATATCAATTAATAACATGCGCAAATAAAAAGAAAAAACTTCTTTTCTTCGGTGGCGGACTTCGTATGAACGGAATCTCCACTGCCCTGCGCACGATGTTAGATTATATTGATTATGACAAATATGATGTAACGGTCTATGCCGGCAACCTCAAATTTGATGACAGCAAAGAAATGATTTGTACATTTAATAAAAATGCCCGCATTTTTGCCAGAGTTTCCTATACCCCAGCGACATGGGGTGAAACACTTCGAAATGATTTCTTACGGGTATTTGGTTTTAATGCACCTTTCATCAAGTTCATCTATCCTAAAGCCATGTATGACAGAGAATTTGTTCGATGCTTTGGAGACAGTCACTTTGATACGGTAATTGATTATTCAGGATATGGCAGTTTTTATTCTATTCTGCTATTGAGCAGTCCTGACTCTAAGAAACTTATTTGGCAGCACAACGACCTGCTCACGGAAAAGCATAAGAAAGTAAATGGCAAAAAACCTCATAATCGTGAATTACGTGTCGTTTTCTCAGCCTATCCGTTTTTTGACAAAATTGTCGGATGTTCTGAGGCTACCATGCAGGTAAATTTAGAAAAAATAGGCTATAGTGAATTAAAAGAAAAATGTTGTTTTGTTAGAAATGCGGCAAACTTTGACAGAGTCATTGCAGGTGCCAAAGAATCGTTTACGAGAGAAACAGCTTCCGATGCCGGTATTCCCGAATTATTGGATTCTAACTTAACATCGTTTGTGAACATGGGACGTTTATCCCCTGAAAAAAATCAGGCAGCATTAATTCATGCCTTTTCAAAACTTCACAAAGATTATCCGAATACAAGACTTTACATTATCGGTGATGGTGCTCTTATGAACGAATTGAAAGCATTAATTCATTCCCTTGGACTAGATGGAAAAGTAATAATGACAGGTAATCTCGACAATCCTTTTGTGTTAATGAAGGAATGTGACTGTTTTGTTCTTCCATCACTACATGAGGGACAGCCGGTTTCACTGTTAGAAGCAAGATTATTAGGACTTCCAATCATTATGTCTGATTTTAGTTCTGCAAAATCATCTTTATTTGAAAATGGACAATTATTAATTGGCAATACGATTGATGATATTTACGGTGGACTTGTCTCTTTTATGAAAGGAGAGGTCCCTACCTGCAACTTTGATTACCAAAATTATAATCAGGTCACCATTCAGCAATTTGAAGACATTATTTAAAGACTCTTATTAACAGAGTTTCTGTTTTACGTTATTTGTGGAACAATTATAACAATATTTTTATTACAAACATCAGGAGGCAGATATGCAGACAGGTGAATATACTGCAAATGTAAAAAACGGTTTCAAATATACATTAAAAAGAAATGCAAAAAAAATTATACAGAATTTTAAAATGCCCGAAAAAGATATTGGGAAAAAGCAATATTATTCTTATCTTGCCATTCCCATTCAAAAGAATTATGTATTTTATGAGGCATTCTCCGGTCTGGGGATTCTAGACAATCCCCGTGCAATTTTTCTACAGCTTTTAGAAGATACTTCTTTTGAAAACTTTACACATATCTGGTCCATTGCAGACATGGATATGGCAAAAGATAATCTTCAGGAATTTGCAGACTTACCAAACGTAAAATTTGTCCGGCGGGAATCAGAAGAATATTACAGATATCTAGCCTCAAGCAAATATCTTGTTTCTAACTCAACCTTTGGGTATTTCTTTACCAAGAGACCTGAACAGGTCTACATTAACACTTGGCACGGTGTTCCAACCAAATATATGGGATACGACCACATGGTAGAGCGTGTTGAAAACGCTCGTGGACCTGCGAGAAACTTTCTTGCTGCAGACTATATCGTTTCCGCTAATAAATTTATGACAGAGGTAATGTACCGAAACTCCTATAAACTGGATGGTTTGTTTCAGGGAAAAATATTAGAAACCGGACATCCCCGCAGTGACTTACTCATAAACGCTGATATAGAAAAAGTTTATACCAAGCTGCGTAATGCAGGACTTAAAACAGACAAGAAAATAATTTTGTATGCACCAACCTGGAAAGGTACGCTATATAATCAACTGGAATATGATGTAACAGAATTTAAAGAAACAATCAAGAAGTTTTCTGACAATATCGATCAGACAGAATACCGCATTTATTTAAGAGTACATTACTTCTTATATAAAATTTTAGCTGATGACCCGGAACTAAAAGACATTTTAATTCCGTTTACCATTGATACCAACGAACTTTTATCTGTGGTAGATATTCTTATTTCAGATTATTCCAGTATCTTCTTTGATTTTTTAATTACTAAAAGACCGATAATTTTTTATGTTCCTGATTTAAAAGAATATGAAAGTGGACGGGGACTATACGTACCAACGGACACATTGCCGGGACTGGTATCTTCCAGCCTGAATGAAGTGGCATCTTCACTTGATGCGATTTGCAAAAACAGGGATGAATACTTAGAATTCTACGAGCCACTGTGGCAGGAAATGGCTTCATGGTGTATTTACAATGATGACGGACTATCAACCAAACGTCTCGTAAATATTGTTTTCAAAGATTATACTTATCTTCCAACGAAAACGCATAATATTATCGATGGTTTTGGAAATAAAAAGAAAAAGATTTTAATTTGTGTCAATTCCAGGCAAAAGGATGAATCTTTCTGGGATTCATTCACAGCAAGCCTTGAACGTTACAACTATAACACCACTGATGTGACTGTACTTGTTACTGCTTTTCATGACGAAAAGACGAAAGAATGTTTTAATACTCTTCCAAAAAATGTACGTGTTCTTGTATGGTATGCACTTCCCTTTGTGGCAAAAGAAACAAAACGCTTTTATGACCGTGAAGCTGTCCGTGCTTTTGGAAATGCAACTTTCGACGAGGTACGTGTAGAAGGCGATATTACAGAATACTGGGCGGCATTTGCAAATAATCTAAACAGTTCATCGCAATTTTTACTATAAGAATAATAAACAATTAAAAAGATGAGGCAAATTACCTGCCTCATCTTTTTAAACTAAATATATCTATTCTACAATATCAAACTCATCACTTAAATATACGTTACTACCCATTTCTGCTAAATGATAATATCTGTAATGGCCTGCTACAAGATTATCTATATGGATATAGCATTGTCCTCTCTCCACGTTAAGACCAATAGTAAATTCAAACGGATTGTTCTCACTAATATTTCCAAGTCCATCTATCTCAAACCCATTTTTAATGTCTACTGAATGCCATCCATCCTCTTTTAATATCTCTAACTTACCAAATGCATAACACGTTATAAAATGATTTCCTTTAACGCTGCTGATTCTCACATTCATGTGCATATCATCACTTAATTTTATTGGACTGTTTGTTACTTCGAGTTTTAATTCCTCTTTTAGATCAACTTTTTTATCTGGTGTCTGATCTCCTTCTATAATATCAAATTCAGCAGACACATCTTCTGTATGTCCATCCGCCCCCTTTACTGTATGTGTATATCTATAATGACCTGATAGCAACTCATCACTATCTACCGTTATAGAACCATTCTTTCCATCTAAGCCAATCCTAAACTCCAATTCTGTGTTAGAATAAAGTCGCCCCAAAATCTCTATGGTTGGAAAATAATCTACTTTTATATCCTTCCATTCACCATCATCATGCCTTTCGAGTTTTCCAAAAACATATTCTGTATAATAGTCTTTTCCTGTTGTATTCTTAATTTTTATATCCACAAATGTACCATCAGAACTTATTTTCACTGGATTATTAACAGTCTCCATCTTTAATTCATTTGATACCTCAAACTCAACTGGAACATTAATTGTCCCACTGTCTACAATGAATTTTATAGTATAACGGTATTTTCCACTTACTAAATCTCCATACAACTCCCCAATATTAATATTAGCAATGTTAATTCCATCTTTAGAAAATCTAATTAAATATTCAGCAAACGAAGTACCTTCTAAAAACGGAATACTTTCCCATCCCTCTTTTGTTTTAATTTCCAGTATTCCACTTTCTCCCGGACAAAACGCAGGTTCAAATCTTTCATTTGCTTTTTTCACTAAATATGTAATACTT
The DNA here is from genome assembly GCA_947573465.1 of uncultured Eubacterium sp. Taxonomy (GTDB): domain Bacteria; phylum Bacillota; class Clostridia; order Lachnospirales; family Lachnospiraceae; genus Eubacterium_G. Next base: position 21,406 of record CANPET010000001.1, on the reverse strand, counting down.
AGCAGTTTTGTTTTAGTACTATAATCAGCCTCTTTTGCGACAATAAAAGATTTCTTTTCTTCTGATTTTTTTGTTGTGATTGTATTTACCATAGATTTTTGACTTTTAGGCATTGTCTTTTTCTTAACAATAATTTTAATCTTATATGACTTTTTCTTACATTTAGCTATTAAGGTTGTCCTACCATTTTTTATTCCTCTAATCGTTATAGAATTGTCATATTTTCCTTTTTTATTAACTACTTTGGCAATCTTTTTATTCTTAACTCTCCACTGAACTTTCATGTTAGCATTTTTTAATTTGACAACTGCCTTCTTGCCAACAGATAACGTCACATTCTTTTTACTCAAAGTAACTCTTTTATTTGTTTTTGCCAAAATATTCGTATAGTTACCTGCTAACACATTTATCATAATAACCAAAACTAACGTCCAACATATTATTTTTCTCATCAAACTCCCTCCTTAATCAAAAACCAAAACCAACCCTTCATAAAATCATATCCGACCTATTGATATATTATGATATTATAAAATCTATAACCGTATGTCAATAAAATATGTATATAATAAAATATAAACACTCTATAAAAAATGAGACCCAACTTTAATATAATTCCCCTTAAGTAGACAAAGTAAGTTTCCAAAATCTACTTAAGGAGAATTTTTATGGCTAAAAGTATATATTCAATTAAATTAAAATTAGAGTTTTCCGAAGTTTCCTACTATAAATGGCTAATTTTTTCATTTTCGAACAGTAAATTTCACAGTCTTGACAGCCATGTTATTACGCTCACCATTAATCTGGTCATCATATAGCAAATATGCAGTTATTTTAAGTTTTTTTCCTTTGTATTTTTTTAAATCAAGTTTCTTAAAGCAAAACGCACCTTTTTTATTAACTTTTACCTTCTTTATTTTTTTTCCCTTCGATGTCATTAATACTACTGTTGCCCTCTTCTCAGTTACTCCGGTAATTTTTTTCGTGGTACTTTTTATTTTTTTTACTTTATTCACTTTTAATTTCTTTTTAAAATTCTGAAGCATAACCTGATTATTTATCCACCATTTTGGAACATGGGAAGGTAAATTTTTTTTAAATACTTTTTCGCTGATTTTATTATTATCAAAAGTCGAATATTCAAGGTTAAAACTTTTAAGTTTCTTTAAACTTGGAAGGCTTGTTATCTTGTTTTTATCTGCATATAAAAATTGTAGTTTCGTTAAGTTCTCTATTCCATTTAAATTTGTTAGTCTATTATTAGACACGGATAAACTTTGTAATTTCGTCAAATTTTCAATTCCGGATAAACTCTTTAACTTACAATTATTTGCACCCAACGATTCAAGTTTTGTCAAACCACTAATTAATTTTAAATTGTTTAAACTGTTATCTGCAATTCCAAGACCTGTCAATTTTGTCAACTTGCCAACAATTTTTTCCAAACTGCTATCAGTTAAGCCACAACCATTGATATACAAGTTTTCTAAATTCGTCAAATCACTTACAATTGTCCAATCTTCTAATTTATTTCCATTAACAGACAGTTCTTTCAATTTCGATAAATTTTTAATCTCATTAACATTTTTCAATTTACCTTTTCCAACACTTAAACTTTCTAAATTGGTTAAACTTTCAACTCCCTTAAGATTTGTTAATTTATTTCCACCTATTTTTAAACTACTCAAATTGATTAATTTCTCAATTCCATTAAGGTTTGTTAGTTTATTGTCTCCAATTGATAAATGATGCAAATTTGTTAACTTCTCTATTCCTTTTAGCGTTTTAATCTTCTTTCCAAAAAAAACTGTTTGGTCAAGAGCATATAAGCCTTCCGCCTCATCTTTCGTAAACTTACTATCGCTTTTTTTCTCAAGACTATATAATATTGCCTGATATAGATATTTATCTGGTATCCCCTTATCATTATTTGGTATTATCTCACTTTTGGCATTAACAACATACGCTGTAAACAATCCTGTTATAACTATTAATAATGACAATATCACTAAACAGACACTTTTCAGTATTCTCGTTTTACCTCTATTTTCTTTCATAACTTTCTTCCATCCTTTCTTATGCTATGTATATTAATTAAACGTAATTATTGATACTGTTATTGCGTGTTATATCATATTAATTTACTTTAGTATAATTTTATATTTATTCTGCTCAAAACTATATTAATATAATATTTATAGCTTATATACTAATATTAATCAATATTTGCATTTCTTACATAGGATGTTTCAGCTCCTCCATTACTAACCATATATCTTGCTAAACGTTTTTTTAAAAACAATTGACTATTACTTTTCTCCGTCTGTCCTCTTAATGCACGTTCTATTTCATTAAAGTCTCCATACTCATTTAATAATAAACTTTCTATACTAAACTTGATTGCTGCTTTTGCTACTACCCATCTTCCTCTAACAACATTCGGATCATCCGCACCTAGAATTTGGGAACTATTAGCATTTGTATGAACTATTGCCTTCTTATCTGACTTTCTATAAGTTCTATGGGCAAATGTATCTCCTAATATGTGAAGAGCTACCCCCCACGTAAAGTACTTTCTGTTCTTGTTCGTATCCGCAACTGCTTTTCCATTTACTTTTATACCAGAAAAAATTGTATTCCATGTATTCCATCCTACTTTTTTCGATGTGAAATCAGTTTTTATCCAATCGTAACTATCTTTTCCTAGTCCATAAATAGTTTTATAATTTGTTATTAATGAAGCATTTCCGTTTTTTAATGCAATTCTTGTTACAAATTCATAACATGCCACATAATTAACAGGATCACCAACCCCATCCTTATATCCACCATGATACTGCGGATTATCTGTAGTTCCTCCATCCATTCCCGAGTCAGGCCTATCCGGATATACTGCTCCAGCTTTTAAAAGTTCCAAAGCTGTCGCATCTGTTATTCCATTATCCTCTGCTCCCTTTTGTACAAGTTCTTTATGCCCAGGATTATTTTCTTTACTATTTGCTGCCCATCTTCCTTCTACATAGGATGAATCCTCTTCAACTTCATTAAATGTTTCAACAGGTTCACTGTTCTCTTGCATATACTCTTTGCTTTCGAAATCTTTTTCTTTAAAACTCTTCTCAAAATCATCATAAATCTTTAATGCATAACCCGCATCCAAAAGACCACAATCATTTGTATTTGATATATTTTTTGAACTATGAGTAATTAATTGTCGAATAAATTCATTTGACTTAGATAAATTCTTTTGCCATAATAATGAAGCAACACCGACTACATGTGGTACAGCAATGCTTGTTCCATGTGTTACTCCATTAAATCCAAAAAATCCTAAAACTCTGACTTTCTCACCTGGAGCAGCAATATCTAACTCTTCACCTGTATTACTAAACTCACTTATTTCAGAGTCCGTATCAGTAGCTGCCACTGCCATAACTTCTTTAAAGGCTGCTGGATACTCTACATCACTATCATTATTACCTGCTGCTGCGACCATAAGAATATTTGCTTTATATGCGTCTTCTACAGCCTGCTTTAATGCCTTCGAATATGATTTTGTCCCAAAACTCATATTAATAATATTAACATCATTATCAATACACCAATAAATACCTCGAATAATACGGCTGATTGACGCCTTATTGTTTTTATCTAATACTTTTACTGAATACAAATCAACATTTGGATTAACTCCTTGAACGACATTTTGACCATCTCCGGCAATAACACTGGCAATACTTGTTCCATGACCTGTTAAGTCCTGATACCAAACAGAAATATTATCCTCATCCTCCACAAAATTAACTGTTTTTACTAAATTGACTCCTTCTATAAAATCAACTCCCGAATCTAATACAGCAACTTTAACTTTATTTTCTTCGTTATTATTTACTTCCACATCATCTGCATTGATAGCCTGCAAATTCCATTCTAGTTCTGAAGTGCCTTTTCTCTCTTCGTCAGTTTTTTCTAGTTTTTTATACCGTGCTTGTTTTGACTTACTACCAGGTTTTACTTTGTTTGCTTCCAAAATATAATCTTCTTCAACTATAACATCACTGTCTCTATTTAGTTCTAATGCTTCTTTTTCTGAAAGTTCAGCAACCGTCATATTATCTGACAATTTCTCGCCATTTGGATTCACATCCCTATCAATAGTTTCTAATGCATTATTCAACGATTTTTCATTTTTTGAAAAAATAATATACTCTTTCATTATATAATTGTTTTTTGCACTAATTTCAATTTTTCTCTCATTAATAATTCCACCTAACATTACAATTATTAATAATAAACTAATCACTCTCTTCATAAAAATATAGACGTTCTTTTTCATTAAATACTCCTCCTGTTCATTCAAGTGAATTATCCTTTACTTCTATAGAATTCATTTTTCATCTTACCTATCAAAAACACCACACAATTTAACAAAACAAAAATAACTGCACTTGATGCTATTTTAAAATCAAATCGAGAAAATAATATAAAAAGAACAAACTCGACTGTACAGATTCCAAATGTTATTCTTCGATTTCTTTTATATTGATACTCTGCTAATGGTCTATTAGAATTCTTTATGGGGGACCATGCACATATAATAATTAATGCAATTAGCATCGCTATTGTACTCCCTGTATAGCGATATAAATACATATAATTTTTTACTATAATCAATGTAATTAAATACATTATGTTTGACAATATAAAACATGTCTCACTATATTTTGCATGATATCCCCCCGCAAACATTCTCAATGGTATAAAAAATATTAGGAATCCATAAAAATGAATTGTCATATTAAAACATATACTCATCAACTCAAAAAAAATTAATAATAAGCCGTTCAACAAAATAACTTCAAGCCCATAAATATAAATATCCCTATCTTCTATATCTACTTTTTTGTATTTTATTAACCAAAACACTAAACTCTCTGCTATATATCTAAACACTTCTAACTTAGCCTTTTACTTTATCTTTTTTTACAAGTTTCTCTGGAATTTGTGGCTCATAAAATGCAAACCAGGAAGATGTTTCACTTGATGCTTCTGCCACTACACGTATTGTCTTTTCTATTAAATTTTTCTTTTTCGTCATCATTTATTCCCTTTCTCCTTTCCTATTATTTTTAATTTTGCTCTTAAGTTTTTTATCGATACTCAACCATTTATTTTACCTATCTACCATATCAAATTTGCAAACAATTTTGTGCATTCTTGTATAATTGGCTCTTTTCCTTGTATATTTGGTATTTTTTACTTATATCTTAATGAGTATTATATTTTCCTTACAGAAAAAAATATATTTGTGCTAATACAATATTATTTACCTTTTTTACAAAAAAACCAGCTTTATAAAGCTGGCATTTTTATATCTTCATTCATAAATAAAATTGTAACCCAAAACTCATCTTGCTCTTTTTCAAATGATATTTCCCCATTATACTTTTCTACTATATGTTTTACACTCTTTAACCCTATCCCATGAAATTCCTTATCCCCTTTTGTTGTTTTCATATTCTGCATAAAAGTTCCCTTAAATTTATTTTTAACAACAATCATTAAAAACTTTTTATATTGTTTAATATTAATATCTATGTATGCATTGTATTCTTTCTCACTAGCTTCTATTGCATTATCAATTAAATTTCCCAAAATATTTGCCAAATCGATGCCATTCACTCTACAATTATCCGGAATGGCAGCATTAATTGCAAATACAATTCCTTTTTGTTCGGCAATCGTCTGTTTTGTATTTACCATTGCATCTACCATTGTATTTCCCGTCTTGGTATAAAACATTTTTGTATCAATCAATTCATTTTCTTTTTTTAAATATTTTTTTATTTCATTAATATCCCCCTCTTCTGCTAATTGTGCTAGAGAAATGATATTATTCTTATAATCATGAACACTTTGTCTCCATAATTTAAACGCTTTTTCTGTATCATCAAGAGATTTCTGTAACATATCATTTTTCATCTCAATTAAAACCATATTTTGTTGCTGTTCATAATAATCTGCCATATTCAATACAAAATAAAACAATAATGCCTGAATTCCTATTGAAACAAGGAAAAAAATCATAGAAAAAATTTCACTGTTTGTTCCAATATTTCCTATTGTCACAAAATTTGATAGTAACAAAAATAAAGAACTTAAACATAATACCAAAACATATCTTGAAGAAATCGCCTTTTTTTTATTATATATTTTACTTATCACCATAATTAACATTATCAGCAATGCCTTACTAAAAACAATGCAGACAACTCTTTGAATACTATGCTCACTCAGTAAATACTTCATTTCTGTCTGTAATGAAAATGTCATCAAATATGCTGTCAAAAAATCAATAGCCGATAATAATACAGCATATATAAGTATTAATACCGTAGATAGCACAATTCTTTTGTATAAAAACCACAAAAGCAAGTCGCAGACTAATAAAAAAAGTATCGACGAGCCCTGAGAAAACATCTTTATTCTGTTTAATCCTATTAAAATAAATGCACTAAAAAAAGAAACCAAAACTATCTGTTTTCGTTTATCTTCAACACTCTTCTTATTGATAAAACTCCCACAAAAAAAGAAACACATGACTATTTCTAAAAAACTAGCTATATATTCAACAATCCAAAAAAACATATTCATATCTACACTTTACTCCTCCAATATCTTAAAAGTTCGGCTTTTACATCCTTTACTCTTCTTCTGCTTACAATTAACCTCTCATCATTATCCAAGGTTACATCAAAGTTTGACACTCCACTTATATACATTACATTAACCACACATCCGCTATGTAACTTAATAAACTTTTCATCGTTCATCTCATTCATTTGATCTTTTATCGTTTTCCATGTCGATATTTTTTTCCCATTACTTAAATATATATTCAATCTTCTATTCTGAATCTCATAATACATTATTTCCGAATGAAATAACCTTATTTCTCCATCATCTGTTTTTACAATAATACTCTTATCTTTTTCATTATCTAATCTTGCAAATGCAGCTTTCAATGCCAAGGGTAATTCCTCTAATATTCTATTTTTCCTAATATATCTAAACGGATTATATTCTATTGACTCAAAAACATATTGGTCATGCGATGAAACAAATATTAAAATAAGATTCTCCTTACATTCTCTTACTAATTTAGCAACTTCCAATCCTGACAGTTCTGGCATATCCACATCTAATAATAAAATGTCAAAATATTCTTCTAAACAACACAGAACCTCTACGGCTCTCTTTGCTTCAGAATAAGTATATATATCTGTTTTAACATTTACTGTATTTGATATTTCTGAAACTTTATCTTTAATTTTATCCAGCATAATCTGCTCATCATCACATATAGCTATACGGACCTGCATTTTTACTTCCCCTCTTTCATAATTGCTATTTCGTTTTAAAAAATGAGACCTGACTTCATTTTTCGTCAAGTCTCATTTTTAATTCATAACATTTTTCTCTAATTATGTTTTTCAAACAATAAATATAAACAAGCTCTACTCCCCAAATATTTTCTTCACGACCCTTTCTGATGCATGTCCGTCATCAACACAGCAGAAACGTTGATAGAACTCTTCATATCTGTCCTTATACTGCGCTTCTATCTTGTCAATATTCTTAATTGCATCAACCACATCATCATTGGTCAAAAGCATTGGACCCGGCAGGTCATCTTCCATAGATAAGTAGAATCCATGAAGTACATCTCTATATCTTTCCAAATCGTATGTGTAATACAATACCGGACGCTTCAAATTAGCAAAATCGAAAAATACTGATGAGTAATCTGTAATCAAAATATCCGTAATCAAGTACAAGTCTGTTACATCATCATAAGCACTTCCATTCACTGCAAAGTCACCATACTTTGACATATCCAGTGCCTCAACAACCAAATAGTGCAGACGGAGCAGTATTACGTATTCGTCTCCAAATTCCTTTTCCAGTCTATTTACATCCAAATCTAAATCAAACTTAAACTGTCCAATTTCATAATAATTATCATCACGCCATGTTGGTGCGTACATGATAACTTTTTTATCCAATGGTATCCCCAGCTTTTCCTTAATCTTCTTTGCCCGTTCTTCTCTGTCTGGAGCATAAAGAGGATCATTTGCCGGATAACCGTACTCTAATATTTTTTCCTTTGGATACATAAAGCAGCTTTGGAATTTTTCTGTCGAAAACGGATTGTCTGACAATAGATAATCCCACGCTTCTTTTTGTCTGTAGAACTTGTCCTTATAGTTTGAAACACCACCAACCACATCATTTAAATCAAATGCCAGTCTCTTAAGAGGTGTACCATGCCATGTCTCTAATAAAACAGTCTCTTCTCTCTTTGGAACACTCAGTGGCTGTTTCATATTCAGAATCCAGTATTTACTACGATTCATATAATAGAAATACCGAAGTCCGGAACGCTTTACAGTCTTATGTTTTCCCGGAATCTTTAATCCTCTTTTATCAACAGACCATATATACGTGTATTTGTCTCCATAATGTTTTTGCATATACTCATAAATATATTTCGGCTGACCGGAATAATTTCTACCCATAAAGCTTTCAAAAATAACCCAGTCTTTTTTAATTTCCATCTTATTAAAAATATGAAGTGCAAACGCTTTATTTCTTGCCCACTTATTTTTAAACATTCTTTTTATTTTTCTTTTTGCTAAAAGTCTGTTTCCTGCTTTTTTGGTCTTTTTCAGATTACCTGATGCAACTGCTCTCATAACAGACTTCTCCAGCCAATAAATATATTTTCTATTAAGATGTCTCAGTTTTATTTCTTTTAAACGTTTATGAAGTTCATCAAAATATTCTTTTTCCCAGCATTGCTCATCCTCTGTATTCCAACGAAGTTTTTTTACAAGGTATAATGTTGTAAACTTCGCCAGAATCAAATCCAGATGTCTCTCTATCTCTTTATTACATTTTGCGGCTTTCTTAGCATTATCGATTGCCATAAAATAATATGGCATAGAATCAACTTTTGGCGTCTGCTCAATGGAAGGATTATTATATCGGTCATTATGATGCCTCTTTGCATAAATGGCATTAATGTTACCTTTTATCTTATCTGTTGCACACATAATCTGAACCAGTACACGAACATCTGCAAAACACGGCTGCTCCTCATTAAATCGAATGTTATTCTGCTCAAATAAAGACTTCTTATAAACCGCACCTAAGATTGTCAAATTTTCCAATCTTCTGTAATGTGTAATCTTAGCTTCCAATGGATTGTTAAAATCATATTGGGATAAATTCTCTTCCTCTTTTTCCAGATCCCTTTTTTCTTCAAAAGTTACTGCTCCCTGATATGTTCCCTGCACACGTCCATAAACCATATCCGTGTCTTTATCCATGATATCCATTAATTTTTGAAGACCCTCTTCATAAATATAATCATCATTATCCAGGAAGTAAATATATTCACCCTTTGCTTTATCTAATCCCAGATTTCTCGCTGCTGATACGCCAGTCTTTCCTTCCAGATAAAATATGCTCAAACGAGCCTTTTCCCGATATTCGTCAACAATTTTCTGAAATTCCTCTGGCTCATCCTGCAAGTCATCCACAACCAGCACTGTTTCATAGTCTTTAAACTCCTGCTCTGCAATACTTTTCAGACAATCCTCTAAGTACCACAAGCATTGCTTATGTGTTACAATAATGCTTACCATTCTTTTCTCCATTCCATGCCTCTTGTATTATTAATATAAGAATTTCTATCATCTTTATTTGTTTTCTTTTGCAGTCATGTCCTTTTTATTCAGATCTTCCTTAATTTGTGTGGTAGAAATACCTTCCGTTCTCGGCAAATAAACTACATCACAATAATCTTTTAAGAAATCAAACTTTCCTTCCCAGTCACTTCCCATTACAAAAGTATCAATCTTATAATCCTGAACATCTGTAACCTTCTGCTCCCAGTTATTCTCTGGAATAACAAGGTCAACATATCGAATTGCTTCTAATACCTGTTTCCTCTGTTCGTAGGTAAAATAGCATTTCTTTTGTTTTGAATTCCAATTAAACTCATCTGTTGAAAGAACTACCACCAGATAATCTCCCATTTCCTTTGCTCTTCTTAAAATATTAATATGCCCATAATGAAGCATATCAAATGTTCCATACGTTATAACTCTTTTCACTTGTTTCTCCTTTATTTTCCAATTTTCGACTATAATTAATTATACTTGTTTTCTATAATCATATCCAGCACTTTTTTACTGGTAGATGCTCCATCTAAATAGTTATACTTCTTATTAAAATTACAATATTTTTCATCCGGTTCAAATTCTTGCGAAAATTTCTTAATATATTTTACCAGTTCCTCCTGCTCTCTCACTACCGGTCCTGGCAGCTGCTCTACGTCAAAATAGAAATCTCTTAGATTATTCTTATATTCTTCATAATCGGTCATATAAAAAATAATCGGTCTTTTAAGATTCGCATAATCAAAAAATACTGATGAGTAATCCGTCACCAATATATCACTGATTACGTATAATGTATTAATATCCTCAACTTTTGACACATCATACACAAAGCCTTTATACTGACTCACATCTAATTTCTGTGATATAAAATAATGTGCTCTGAACAAAATAACATAATCTTCCTTCAGGCTCTGCTCTGCTTTGCAAAAATCAATAAAGTTCGCCACTTCAAAACCTGCTGCCGCACTATATTTATTATCCCGGAATGTGGGTGCATATAAAATTACTTTTTTGTCCTGTGGTATCTGCAATTGTTTTTTTATTTCCTGACATTCCGTTTTTGTAGCTTTAAACAAATAATCATTTCTTGGATATCCTGTTGTTAAAACTCTGTCTTCCTTATTTGCCTCCTTCATACGAAATGCAGAAATAAATTTTTTCGTACAATACTCTGACGGAGAAATCATATACGATATTTTTTTCGACTCTTTTGTATAGATACGACTAATCTCTGAAAATTTTGTCATGGCATTTCCTGTTTTTTCTACATCGCATCCAATTTTTTTCAATGGTGTCCCATGCCATGTCTGCACAAAAATCTGTTCTTTTCGTGGTTTTAAAAATGGACGGGTATTAGAATTAAATATCCAGTATTTTGCCTTAGCCAACGCCCGGTAATACTGAAAACTTTCAAATTTTACAACAGAGGTATTCTCTCCCTTTAAATCCAATCTATTTGTATTTCGAAGAGACCAGATAAACTGATAATCCTTATACTTCTCATTAGTTTTCATTTCTTCATACAATGCCTTAGGATTACATGATACACTTCTCCCTTGAAAAGCTTCAAATATCACTGTTTTTTCCTCTGTCCGTTCCAGTATCTTTGCTGCTTGGTAAAGAGCATTTTTGTAAAGAAGCATAAGCCATCTCAACAAATCTTTTATCTTTTTCATTTCTCATGCCCTCCAAAAACTCTCTCCTCCAAACGCCGACAGCTGTTTCCATCACTAAATGAATTCATAATCCTATTTACCTGCTGTCTCTGTGCTGCATAGATATCCTTCTTCTGTGCTACGTCTGTTATAAACTGTTCCAAGTCTTCTCTTTCTTTCCGATACTCCTCTATGTCCTCTACTGTAAAGGCTATCGGTCTGTTTAACATCATATAGTCAAAATATACCGATGAATAATCAGTAATCAATGCATCTGCATCTTTTAACAATGTATATACGCTGACACCTTCCACATCCAGATTTGTCTGCACCAGAAAATCAATATTACTATATGCTTCGCTTATTATTGAAACATCCTGTAATGGATGAAGTTTAATAATCAATTTACAATGAGCTGTCTTAAGTTTTTTATTTAGCGGTTCTAAGTTCTCCCGATTTAATAAGGAAACAATAAAATCCTCCTTATATTCCCTATATGTAGGAAGCCACAGGATTACTTTCTCCCCTTTTTCCCAAAACGGATTATCATTTGCATTGTCTTCCTGAAACAGTTCATCATTCCTTGGATTTCCCGTAATAATAACCTGCTCTTCCTTACAACCGAATATCTTTGCCATAATCGGCTGATATAAAGGTGAACTTGCCACTACATAAGTAAAAAAGTTATAATCTTTCTTTTCCAACCCCTTTTCCAGATTTCCTATTTTTTTCAATGGTGTTCCATGCCATAAGTTTACTACTATTTGGGATTTTGCCGGTTTAATGGGATATTTACCAAAACAATAAAATGCATATTTTGCCTTCATAAAATACGATATTCCCTGCTTGTTTCCGACAAATATTACATTTTCCGGTGCATGGTCTACAAACTTTTCCACATCATTAATACTTACTACAATCTTATATTTTTCATTATATTTTTTACGAATTAAATAATCATAAAAAGCCTTAACATTATCCCGGAATCCTAAGTTTGAATAGAAGAAAATAAGATTTTCGTCTTTTTTTATCATTCTATTTGCAATTGTTAAGGGCTTAAAAAACACCTTCAAAATTTCTTTTTTCATTTACTGTTCTTTCCTTAATATTTTTTTGTATATGAATACTCTGATACTGTTAGGCACAAGACTGACAATTGTCCTTGTTATAACTCCTGTCAAAAAAGAAAACATGCCTATAAATCCAAGTTTTCTTAAATGATTCTGGAATCTGAAGATGCAGCCCACATAGGATACACCTCCTCTTCTTTTATACATATCCTCCCCTGCCCTCATATAAAGCAGATTTTCTTGAATATTGTAGCCTGTATATCCTTTACAAAACATGGTAACCCACAAGTTATAATCTTCAAAATATCTGTAATCTTCATAAAATCCGGACTGAATTACTGCATTTTTTTTATACATCACGGAAGGATGATTAAAAGGACTTCTTTTTTTAGCAAACTGATACATCTCATGATGTGTTTCCGGCACCACTCTCTCTGCTTTTGTATTCCTTATATCCCCTGTAAACTCGATAATATTTGAACCTACAATATCAGCATTATATTCTTCCATTGCTTTTAACTGCTTTTCCACTCTGTCCGGAGCACTGATATCATCACTGTCCATACGTACAATTATCTCATTTTTACACTGTAATATTCCGTTGTTAAGTGCCTTTGCCAAACCCATATTGTGTTCCAGTTGATAAACATTGAACAAGCCTGAATAGGTTGTCACATAATCTGCAATAACTTTATTCAGGCCTTCGCTCAAGGGTCCATCACAGACAATTATAAAATCATTGGTTTTTACCGTTTGATTTAATATACTGTCTATCGCCTCTTGTAAATATTTTGGATTTTCTTTTATATAAACCGACATTAACACGGAGTAATTCTTGTTCATGAAACCACCTATTTTTTCTCAATAATTGCTGTTTTCTGGTCTTTTTCAACACCCTCTGTATTGTCCTTCATAAACATGATTTTAAAAGTCATTAAAATCAACTGAATATCCGTCCATACTTTATAATGCTGAATATAGTGCATGTCCAACTTTAATTTATCATAAGGGGTTGTATTATACTTTCCATAAACCTGTGCATATCCTGTAAGTCCTGCTTTAACTTTTAAGCGGAAGCAAAACTCCGGTATACTCTCCTCATACTCTTTTGCAATTTCCGGTCTCTCCGGTCTTGGACCTACCACCGACATCTGACCCGCAAGAATGTTAAATACCTGAGGGAGTTCATCAAGATGTGTAGCTCTAAGTATTTTTCCTACCTTTGTAATTCTGTCATCATCTTTTGCTGCCAGTCTGGCTCCATCTTTCTCAGAATCACACTTCATACTTCTAAACTTTAATATTTTAAATACTTTTCCATCTTTCGTAAGTCTTGGCTGTGTATAAAATACCGGTCCTCTGTCCCAAATCAAATTGCCTAACGCTACTAAAATTGTTATGGCAACTGTCGGTACACATAATATTAAGGAAATAACAATGTCAAGCAATCGTTTAAAAAACGCCTGCTCCCATTTTAACCCTTTTGCCTTTGTCACTAACAGTGGAGAATCAAACAGCGTATTTTGTTCAGAACCGATAATAATTATATCGGAAATTTTTGGTGTAATATATGCCCTTTTATCATACATGTAGCATAACTTTATAATTGAATTACGCCTAGCGCTTGGAATATCGCATAATAAGATTGCAGAGTGTTTCAAAATAGCACTCTTTATTTCATCAATCTCCCTGTCACAGTGGATTGCTTCCGAAATAATATACTTATCCTCACGGGTTTTTATTTTCTTTAAAAAATTATCCGGATCTCTGTCACTAAAAATTAACAGCATATCCCTTGGGGGATACATCCATCTGTAAATACCAATTGCGATACCTGACCATATAAGGCAACAGAGTATATTATCAAAGCTCATTCCAATCAATGGTGCCGGATTTACCAACTTTAAAGAAAGCATGGAAATCTGCAGATACATAATAAAGTTTGTAAACAATAATGCTAAAAGTTGTGAAAATACTAAATTGGAATACTGCAGTCTTCCTAACTTAAAAGCACCATACACATGGCTAAACAACGTAAACATCAAAGCATACACAAATAATAATACAATATGTCCTTTAAAAAAGAACTCTCTGTCCATACCGGTACTGTAATGATGATCCCAGAAATACCAGAATATCAGAGTCTGCCCTGTAATTATAATTGCCAGTAATAGCAATATCATTATTCTTCTAAACGCTCTTGACTGTTTCATTTCTTCTCCTAAAACATAAGCTGGCTTGCACCACTTGGGACCCACAATACCAGCTCATAAACTATACTAATTTTACCAAAGCCGCTATTATTTGTCAATTCATGTCATTATTACCAAATATGAACATTTTGTGACTTTTACCTATCCTATGTGCTGACACTTTGTTTTTTTTTCATTATGTAGTATAATGAGACACGAATTTAAACTTTATTTTTATTTTGCTCAATAAAAGAGATTTTTATTTCGTTTAAAAGATAAAACTAATTTTAATTACTTTTTATTTTATAGTAATTTAAAATCCAGGAGGTATTTATGAGTAAGAAACAAAAGTCTTCAGACATTAAAACAGGATATTATGGATACAGTTCTGAAACGAACAGTTCCAGAAAAAATTCAAACACAAAAAAAGCAAAAAAAGCCACTAGTGGTAACGCTGGAAAAGCCATAGGCATTATTCTTGTTATTCTGCAATTAATTGCATCCGTGGCTTTCGTGTGGATGTTTTTATCCAAAGGCTTTGCTTTTACTTCAGCAGGTGTTGTAGCAGGTATTATTGCCGTTCTAATTGTTCTTTTAGCAATCGTTTTATTTTTACTGCAAAAAACAAAGAATGCCCAGACCTTTGGAAAAATTATTTCTATCGTTGTTATTATTATCCTTGCATTGGGATGTTACTATCTCTCCAAAGATTTAAGTAAGTTTACTACCGGTGACAAATTAGATGATACACCTTTTGTAGTCTTCGTATCTGCCAATGACACTTTTGGAGAATTTAATGAAAAAACGTTAGGACGTTCCGACACCAATATTATTGCCGTTGTAAACCCAAAGAATCATAATGTTCTTATGGTTTCTACACCAAGAGATTATTATGTTCCGGTTCAGGCAAAAGCTGTTGCTCCGGAATCATATGATAAATTAACTCATGTAGGTCTATATGGAAAAGGAACAGCCAAAAAGAAGTCTGACGGTTCTGTTGCAACTGCAAGTGACTGGCAGTGGGCCTATGAAGTCAACTGGGATTCCGGAAACAAAGCATTAATGAATACACTAAAATATTTGTATAAATTTGATGTTTCACCAAAACATTATCACTATATTAAACTAAACTTCACCGGTTTCGCAGATTTAATCGACGCTATGGGTGGTATTACGATTAATGTGGACAAGCCTTTCAGTACCAGAACTTATGCTTCTTACGGTGATAAAGATACTGGCGAAAGAAAAACCTATACCTATAAGAAAGGTGCTATGAAAATGGATGGAGCCACAGCTCTGACTTTTGCCAGAGAGCGTCATTCTTTTGCAAATGGTGATATGCAGCGAAACAAAAATCAGGTAAAAGTCTTAAAGGCAATCGAAAAGAAAGCTCTTAGTGGAAATACATTATTACGTTACAACAGCATTCTGGATGCTATCGAGGATTGCTTTGCTACCAATATTGATATTTCTTCATCGATTAATCTGTTAAAAGATGGCGGAAGTGATGGATGGAACATTATGTCATTTAGTGTTGTGGGTACCCCTTCCAGACAGGTATGTACTTACACCGGTACATCTCTTTCCGTTGTAATGCAGGATGAAGAGTCCGTAAACCGTGCAAGCAGCCTGATAAAAATGACTTTAGACGGTAAGAGTACAGAAGAAATAAAGAAGCAGATTAAAGCATACAATAAAGAACAGGGAAATTAAAAGAGGTGCATTATGAAAAAAATCATTTTAACCGGTGGTGGAACTGCCGGTCATGTAACACCCAATATTGCATTAATTCCAAAATTAAAAGAAGCTGGTTATGAGATTAAATACATTGGCTCCAAAGGGGGCATGGAAACACAGCTAGTCACAGATGCCGGATTGGATTATGTAGGCATTTCGTCAGGAAAACTAAGACGTTATTTTAGTTGGAAAAACTTTTCTGATCCTTTTAGAGTTTTAAAAGGATATTTTGAGGCAAAAAAAATTATTAAAAAATATAAACCGGATATTGTTTTTTCAAAAGGTGGATTTGTAACAGTTCCAGTTGTATTTGCAGCAAGCAAATATAACGTTCCGGTTATTATTCACGAGTCAGATATGACACCCGGACTGGCAAACAAGCTGGCTATTAAAAAAGCCACAAAGGTATGTCATAATTTCCCTGAAACAGCTGAGTATTTAGGACAAAAAGCAGTTCACACCGGCTCTCCTATCAGAGCAGAACTCTTCTCTGGAAACAAATTGACTGCTCTGGACATGTGTGGTTTCACTGCCAACAAACCGGTTATTATGGTGACCGGCGGAAGTCTTGGCGCAGAAAATGTAAATAAGCTGGTTCGTGCTGCACTTCCTGAACTCTTAAAAGATTTTCAGGTTGCACATCTTTGCGGAAAAGGAAAACTGGACCCAACCCTTACGAATACGAAAGGTTATGCCCAGTTTGAATATATCAGCCAAGAAATGAAAGACTTTTTTGCAATGGCAGATATCATTATTTCCAGAGCCGGTGCAAACAGCATCTGTGAAATATCTGCCCTAAAAAAACCAAACATCCTGATTCCACTATCTGCAAACGCCAGTCGCGGAGATCAGATATTAAATGCGAAATCTTACGCCAAACAAGGTTTCAGCGAAGTACTGGATGAAGATGTGGCAACGAAGGATGACCTTATTGCCACTGTACATAAAGTATACGACAACCGTAACACCTATATTGATGCCATGTCCAAATCTTCTGGCATCGGTGGTGTTGAAAAAATCGTAGATTTAATAAAAGAACTCAGTAAGTAGTTTTCCTCCAGAACTTGTAAACACCTATCTACCAGAAAGAGCACAGGTGTATACTGGATTGGTCAACTTCATAACTTAAATATTTGTTACTCGACAAAAGAAAATGAATGCTTTTAAAGCACTGGATACAACTTCGGAGAAATTTGATAATTTCTCCTTCGTGAATCCTTAAAATCTGATTCGGTATCAGATTTTAGCTTTAAGCATTCATTTTCTTTTTGTCTACAAATATTTTAAGTTATTCAATGTTTACCAATCCAGTATACACCTGTGCTCTTTCTGATAAATACACTTTCACAAATCCCAAGCAAAACTACTACAAAATCTCTTTTACTTTTGCTGCGATTTTATCAAGACCTTCTGTGTCCTGTGTTCCCGGTGTCCATTTAATATGGGCATCGTCATCATCATACCTTGGAATCACGTGAATATGAAGATGGAATACTGACTGGCCTGCCACCTCTCCATTATTCTGCAATATATTAACACCTTTACATCCTGTTGCCTCTTTGAGAGCTGCTGCAATCTTTTTTGCCACAATATGGGCATGTGCCAATAAATCATCCTGAATTTCAAATACATTCGCTGCATGTTCCTTTGGTATTACAAGAGCATGTCCTAACGTTGCCGGCGATATATCAAAAATCACTTTAACTTTATCATCCTCATACAAAGTATTTGACGGAATTTCTCCTGCTGCTATTTTACAAAAAATACAATCACTCATTATGTTTCCTCCCTTTATATAACATTTTTTAATTTTACAGATAGAACCTTTTATTTTCTCGTGGATGATATAGAATAAACGCCATAATCACCCCAGCTATTGCGCCTCCCAGATGTGCCATCCAGTCTACGCCTTCTTCCATATTTCCAAAAACCATCAGAGCAAACAAAATAATCAAACGCGGTGTGGACACCTGCCCCATCTGATTCCTGTTCTTAAATATCATTACCAGCATCACTCCAAAAATACCAAAAACCGCTCCGGACGCCCCAACACTTACAACCGCTTCATTCATATACATTTCTGCAAATGCTGATATTAGTGACCCACCAACACCACAAACAAAATATGTTATCAGGTATTTTACCGGTCCATATTCTTTCTCTATCTGATAGCCTAATATTCCTAACATAAACATATTATTTAAAATATGGTCTGCCCCGGAATGAATAAACATATGCGTAATCAGCCGGTACCACTGCCCACCTTCAAAAACATCCGGCCAGTACATTGCACCATGTTCATATAAAAACAACGAACTTTCTGTATCACCTAAAATCTCCATTCCCAAGAATACAATGGCATTTAAAATAATCAGCCCTGCTGTTATAATTGGTATCTCTCTCATTCTTCCGTTATTCATATACTTATTCTCTTTTTCCTTATCTGCTAATTTTCATTCATGTAATCATTTATCACTTTTGAGATTCTCTCGCAACTATGTCCATCACAACCAGTCATATATTTCTTGATAAACTCTTCATGTTTTTCCGACACATTCTGTTTACTGCTATCCGCCAGATAGTTTTCTAACGCCTCCTGGTTTTCATATACATCTCCTGGCAGATCATCCGGATAATTCAAATAGAATCCTCTATTATAAATTGCCAAATCATAACAGAAAAATGCAATCGGCTTATTTAGTAATGCGTATTCAAATATAACGGATGAATAATCTGTTATCAGCATATCTGAAATAAACATTAAATCATTGGTTGAAAAATCTCTCATCACTTTAATATTATGATATTTATGCGGAATAATGTCATTTTTCATTACCGGATGAGGACATATTAAAAACTGCTGGTCTGGTAACAGCTTCTCTGATAATCTGTCAAAATCAATCTCTGGCTCAAATACCTGCCTTCCCTCACCTACATCTCTAAACGTCGGTGCATATATAATCACAAATTTATCTTTCAGTTCCGGATACTTCTCATATATTGCCTTCTTTTTTGTATCAATATATTCCTGATTAAAAAAGTCATCTGTCCTTGGTGCTCCCATGGCTTTTACTTTTTTCAAATTAATATCAAAAGCGTCTGCATAAATTGGACGTATATGTTCTCCACTGACAATCATCATATTATACTGGGCATGGGTAGCTCTATCTGTACTTAATGCCATGTTCGTTCCTCTTTGTCCAAATTTTTTAAAGGCTCCGCAGGCATGCCACAATTGAATCACTCTCTGCTCCGGTTTCAAATCAAAATATCTCAAATATTTCACATAATCATCTGTAACAATTACTTTGCTTGTGGCAATTAATTTAATCATCCTAAGCATTGCAGGAATACTGTGAGGCAGCATTGCAGCACAAATCACTTTCTCTCCCTTTACATATGGATAAAGTGCTTTCATATTCCCTTCCAGTTCTCCATCTTTTCGAATTGTTATGAACAGTACACGATTAACAAGTTTTTTCTGACGATAATACTCAATTGCCTTTCTCATAATCTTTTCGTTAAAAGTTTTTGGTTCATTATCTATTAACTTAACAAAAGATTCTACCTGTTCTATCATAACGTCTTCATGTTTTAAATCTACTTTCTTGTCTGAATAGTATTCCTTTGCTAAATCCTTTGCTTCTTCTGTTCCAATAAAGTCTAAAAACGTATCCTCTGAATCGTTATAAATGACGATACCATCATTAAAAAACAGATAAGAACCCTTGCGATACATTTCCTCAAATCTTGATAATACCGGCTCGTTCTCCTGAAGATTCAAACACTTTATATAATCTGTCTTAAAAAATTTATTTGATAATGTTCTGTCAAAACACAATGTCGGATTATATTCCATGGTCGTTCTCAATGTATCCTGCGCTAACTTATTTATATATACCGGCTGAGCCTCTCCATATGTGTTATGCTGGATTACTTCCACCATGAAATCTCTATTGCCTTTAATAAATCTTTTAAAAACATACTTAAAGGCATTATTCGCATACACTACCTTTGCATCACAGAATACAATAAACTGTGTATCTGCCTCTCTAATCGCCTTATTCTGTAATTCTGTTTCAGAATCCACTTCCATATAAAAAATGTTTCCATACACAAGGCTATTCTCTTCTACCACTGCACGCATAAACTCCGGAACAACAATTCTGATTCCAACGAAATTCTGCTTTGTAAGACTTCTCAAACATTCAATAAAGTCTTTTTCCTGCGTTCTCTCACCATATAAAACCGCGGTAAATGCAGCCCTGTTCAGCACTTCTTCCTTGCTGGCACACAAATCAAACAACTGAATATCCGGGTTTTCATCTGCCATCAGAGAAATATTCTTTACATCCAGAATTTCGATTTTTTCCTGTATTTCAGAAACAATTAATTTCACTGTCTCCTCTTCTAAACTCCACATCTTAGAGTAAAACTGTCTGATCAAAATATTTAATTCCTTAAATATAATTTTGTTTAAATAATCTGCAATTTCAGGGTTTGTTCTTGCCTCTTTAATTGTATGATACTGTGTATAATCTCTTAACACACTCTCCCTTGCACATTCCAGAATAATTCTATGCGCCTCAATATAATCCTTTACTTTCGAATCTGAAATAGTTTCTGTAATAGCATTTCCTTCACCATTCAGTCTTCTATAATGGAATATAATTTCATTATAACCTGCGATTTTTTGAATATGATAAACATAATTCATCAAAAATGCGCCATCCTCCGAATATGAAATCGGTGGCAGTCGGAAATGATATTGGTCTATAACGTCTTTTTTAAATAATTTATTAGACAAGGAGAAGGTCCATAATATTCTCGGATCATATTTTTCAATGATTTCCTCAGCCATTAACACTTCAATTTCCCTTACTCTGGTGGTCGTATAATTATCAAAAATATCATACCCGGCAATAACTAACTGCGCCTTTTTATTTACTGCAGTATTGTACATTCCCTCTAATGCTGTCAATTCCAATATATCGTCCGCATCA